>CAZEDP010000130.1:0-4695 GCA_964511035.1 uncultured Gammaproteobacteria bacterium | reverse complement strand
GCAACATTGAACAGGCAACTAAAAACTCGCAATGAAAGATTAGAAGAGAAGCTGAGAAGAAAAGCCGATGCTGCATCATAAAACAAAATCCGCAATAGAATACTACGAATCGGATATTTTCAAGTCGGATGGGCTTGTCTGCGCTTTTTCCACAAGAATTGGCGGAAATACTCCCGCACCTCTTAACAGTTTTTCGCTGGGAACGGCAGGGAGGGAAGAATTTGCCGAACACGTTACCCAAAACAGACAAAAATTATGCTCCGTTCTCAATCTTGATTACGCTAAAATTGTCAATCCAAGGCAGGTACACAGCGCAAACATTAAAACAGTTTCTTCGGCAGGAGAAGATTTAAGCAATATCGACGGCATTATTACGGCTCAAAAAGGACTAGCGGTATTGCTTTTGTTTGCAGACTGCACGCCGGTGGTTATTTTTGACGAAAAACAAAAAATTCTCGGAGTAATTCATGCAGGCTGGAGAGGGACGGCGGCGGGCATTACAAGAAAAGCTGCCGATATTTTGAAAAATAATTTCAATTCAAATCCTGAAAATATAAAAGCCGTTATAGGTCCTTCAATCTGCCAAGATTGTTATCCGGTTGACGAAAAAACGGCTTCAGAACTAAAAAAATGTGTTTCCAATCCCGATGAAAGCATATTTATTGAATCAGATAAAGGGATAAAAATTGATTTAAAAAAATTGAATGAGTTACAATTGATTGAAGCAGGAGTTCCAAGAATAAACATAGACAGAACTGACTTCTGTACAAGCTGCCGTAATGATATTTTTTATTCTCATCGAAAAGACAAGGGTGAAACAGGCAGGCACGGAGTTATTGCAAGTATAAAGTAAGGAGACAAAATGCAGACTTTAAATAAAACAGAAAATATTGAACTGATTAATAACCTGATAGTCAAACTTTTCAGGTTTGCCGAAACTGATAAAGAAACCGAAGAAAAGCTTAACGAATTTATTTCGCAAAGAAAAGGCGAAATAAAGAGCATAAATGACTATAATAATGCGGTTTTTTCTTTTATTTTTGAATATGACCTGCAAGACGGCAAAACTCCCGCGGACATTTTCCTCGAAAATGAAGATTTATCCGATGAAGAAAAAGCAGTCGCAGAAAACATGAGAAGTTCAATAGTTTCAGTTTTTGAGATTAAAAAAGTATCTAAAGAAGGCTTCGAATTATACAACCTTGTTAATGAAAAAACCTATAATGTCCTTACTCTTGCAAAGAATGTAAATTTCAGAGGAGTAATCTCGGGACAGTACCTTGCGGGAAGAATTTTTAACAATGACGGAATTTATTATCTTATAGGCATCAATAATCTTCTTGCTTCGAGCGCAAAGTCGGATGTTTACAAATATGCGGTTATTACTCAGTTAAATAATAATGAGCTTTTATACAAAGACAACGATGAAAAGAAAGCCGAAATAGCCAAAACGGTTAAGGATATCGGCAAAAAATTCAAAAAATTCTTCTGCGAAAAGGAAATCATCGTTTCAAGCAAAAATGTTGACGAAATTTTGGGCTATTTTAACGACTATGTTGAAAATGAAGTTTTTGAAAAACCTGATAATTATGATGAACTGATTAAAAAACCCGACGGTTATGAATATTTTGAAGTCGAAGAATTTACCCGCAGCAATGTTGATCCTGTTGAAATTCTCGGCAGGAGCTTTTCTGCTCATGAAAAAGCCTATGATACGGGGATAATTTTTGATAATGATTCAGGTCTTTTAGTAATGCCTTTTTACGGAACTTTTCAGCAAATTTTCAGTTCCCAAGATTATAAATCCGTTGCTAATTACAAAGACTGCATAACCACTTACCTCGAAAGCGCGGGAATACCGGCAGGAGTTATTTTTTCGGTCTATAACGAAAATAAAGACAGCTTTCTTAAAGTTGTAAGAGAAGCTCTTGAACTTGAAAAAGAGCCGACGATTGATGAACTTTTGGAAAAATATAAGGGCAGCAATAAAGATGCCAAAAAGTATTCAGCTCTTACCATAATGTACTGTTCAAAGGCATTTAACGAGTTTATGAAACTTACCGACAGCTCAAAAACCGCTCAAAAAGCCGCGGAAATGAAAATCGGACGCAACGACCCCTGCCCCTGCGGAAGCGGGAAAAAATACAAAAAATGCTGTCTTTCTAACTAAACATATTCATCAACATGGTTTATGATATTAGTTTTGTCTGCAAGCTTTCCGGACATTTCAGGGAGTGATTTTAATTCTTTTATAAATTGTACAAAAGCTTCTTTCATTTTTTCCGATGCTTTTATATCTTTCAATTTTATTTGAATTACACTGGCTTGCATTTTGCCGTCAACTGTTTCAAAATTTCTGATTTTTGCAGACCATTCATTTAACCTGAATACCCATCCAAAGTCACTTTTAACCGCTTGAATTTCAAGTTCGGGGTCAACATTAGCCACGAACAAAACTTCTTTGGGAGTATTTTCCAGTTGAGTGCTTAATTTCGTGAGGGCTTCAATGTCTTCAGCCTCAGAAGTTGTTTCATTCGTGATTTTTTCTTTACCTTCTTCATCAGTTCCGACGATTGTTTTGGAGCCTTTAAATATTATCGGATTTATAGAAATATTCATGTTTTTCTCGTGTTTTATTATCTGATTTATAAAAAACCCAAGAAAAAATTCAGTTGCTCTGATAGGGCATTTTATGACGATTTGTAAATTTCGAGCAGTTTTAACAGCAAGTTTTAACTTTCAGGGCGTTTAAATATAAAGAGCAATTTGAGGAAAACAAATGCGCTTAATAAACAATAATTTAATCGTTACTTTTGCGGCGGCTAAAGCTTGCCAACCTGAAAGAACAAATACGGCGATTAATATAAAACATTCTTCGGATAGTTTTGTTTCATTTCATGCCGTTAAAAAGTCTGATACCGCAAGACCTATAAGCGAGCTGAACGGTAATTTTAACAACGAAATAAAAATAATTTTTTCAGATATAGACGGAACGATAAATTATAAATATCAGGTACCCGACAGCGCGCGAGCCGCAATAAACGAGCTGAACGAAAACAAAATCCCCGTCATTTTGCCGACAGGCAAGACTTTTCAGGAAGCCCGAAAAATAGCCGCCGGACTGAATATTCATTCTGATTTCTTTATTACCCAGCACGGAGCCGAAATCATCAGAGCCGACGGAAAAATCCTCTTCCACGACACAATTGCTCCCGAAGAAGTCAAAAACATTATTGAGAATTATCATTTTGCTAAACAGAATTTTGCGCCAAAAGCCCAGCTGGTTTTGATTGTTGACGGCGAGCGCTATACACTTGAGAATTACCCCCGCCGTTTGACTGGGGTAAACAGGGCATGAAAGTCGTTGATTCATTTGACGGCATACTGCAAAACGGCAGAATGCCGACCGTAATTGTCATATATGACCCTGACGAGCAAACTCCGGCTATCACCGAATATTTCAAGGAAAAACTCCCCTCTCACCTGAGCGTAGTTAATCCCATAAGCCAGACCTGCGAAATTCACAACAAAACAGTTTCCAAAGGCACGGCAATTAAGCAGGCGGCGAAGATTTTCAATATCGACCTGAAAAACGCCGCCGCTCTCGGCGACGCTGACAATGACCTGCCCATGATGAATACAATCAGAGAGGAAGGCGGGTTAACCGTTGCTATGGGCAATTCAAGCGAAAACGTAATTAAAGCCGCCGAGTTTATAACGGCAGATGTTGATAAAGACGGCTTCAAGACAGCCATTGACACAATTTTTGAAAACAACCGCCAAATAAGGAGAATGGTGACGAATAGTTAAAAAGCTCATTTTTTCTATTCGTCACCATGACCTTTGCGGAGGTGAAAAATGGCGGAAACGATGAGTTTTCGACATTTTGACACTGAACGATGGGGACGTAAGACGAAACAAAAAACGAAGTTTTTTGAATTCGTCAACAGTCCCTTAAGAACACAGCAAAAATTCGAAAAAAAGTTTCCTGTCATGGATTAAGGACTTAATTTTTTGTTAGTGAAAAATTAAATTAATTAAAAACTGTCGGGCCATTTTAACGAGGAATGAAGCACCCTTAAAATTTCAACTGTTCCTTCTTTTACCCAATAAACTGCAATATAAGGAGTATTGGAAACTATTAATTCCCTCGTTCCAAGAACACGTCCAGCTTTGCCGATATTTTGAAAACTGCTTAACTGCTCAACAATTGTTAAAACAATTTTTTTTGTTAAATCAATTGCTGCTTTGGGATTATCCTGCCCGATATATTCTTTAATTGAAACTAAATCCTGAAGTGCCTTGCTTGTCCATCTGAATTTATTTGCCACCTTTGTTCTCCAGATGAGATAAAACTTCTTCCGTAGAATAGAATTCGCCTTTTTCGGCTGACTTGATACCTTCTTTAATTGCTTCAATTTGCCATGACTGAATATCGCAAAAATTATTTATAGCTTCTACGGCAATATAAGACTTTGTCCTGCCTGTGGCATCAGCAACCAACTCAAGCTTGTTTTTTACATCTTCGGGAAGTCTTATTGAAAATGATTCCTTTTTCATAAATGCACCTTTGTGTAGCACTATATATTACATTGTAATACATTTTGGAAAAACTTCAAGGTTGTTTGGACAATATTCAGTATTGCTGAACAGACAAAAACTCACTTGAATATAAATAAAAATTCATGATAGACT
>CAZEDP010000129.1:0-4799 GCA_964511035.1 uncultured Gammaproteobacteria bacterium | reverse complement strand
TCTTGTCTCTTTCAGCGGTAATCTCATCAGACCAAAGATTTGATGTACCGGTTTTAACTGATATTCACTCGCCTGATCAGGCTGAATCAGCGGCAGAAGTTGCGGATGTCCTTCAGATACCTGCATTCTTATGCAGACAAACTGATTTGCTCGTAGCAGCCGCTAAGACAGATAAAATTATTAATATTAAAAAGGGACAGTTTCTTGCTCCGCAGGAAATAGCAAATTCTGCAAAAAAAATAATAAAAAGCGGTAATAACAAAGTCTTTATAACGGAAAGGGGAACGACTTTCGGTTATAACAATCTTGTTGTTGATATGAGGTCGGTTCAGATAATACAAGGGCTGGGTTATCCTCTTATTTTTGACGCAACTCACAGTGTTCAGCTTCCGGGAGGTTCCGGCGATTCTTCTTCAGGACAGAGGGAATACGTTGAAACTCTTGCAAAGGCAGCAGTTGCGGCAGGATGCAAAGGACTATTTTTTGAAGTTCACCCGAATCCCGATAAATCACCTTGTGACGGACCCAATATGATAGCTTTAGACAATATATTCGGGATTTTAAAAACCTGCAAGGAAATTTTTGAAGTTGTAAATAAAGGTTAAAGTCCTAATTTACCTTATTAATAATTTTTCCGTTCAGAAAACCCTGAATATTTTTTGCCGTGGTAGCTAAAATTCTTCCGACTGCTTCCTTTGAGTCAAAAGCCACATGCGGAGTGACAATTACATTCGGCATATCAAGCAGTTTATGGTTAATCAGAGTTTTTTGCAGGCATTCCTGATTGATGCAGTCGATTTTTCCGAACAAATGGTCTTCCTGCATAATAAGGTTCTCGCATTCAAGAACATCAAGACCAGCGCCTGCAACAATTTTATTTTTTATTGCCCTATACAGCGCTTCAGTGTCAACAACTTCTCCTCTTGCTGTGTTGATAATAATCACGCCTTTTTTCATTTTATTGAAGGCATCGTCATTAATCATATGGTGGGTTTGTTTATTTGCGGGACAGTGCAGTGTGATAATATCAGATTCCTTATAAAGCTCATCCAAGGTCAAATACTTAATCCCGAGTTTTTCAACCAGTTCCTGATTTGGGTTAGGATCAAAAGCAAGAACTTTCATCCCGAAGCCGCAGGCTATACTTGCGGCATGACAGCCTATTGCTCCGGTGCCTATTATTCCTATTGTTTTTCCGAATAAATCTGTTCCGACATATCCCTGCGCATTTACTATACCTTCTTTGAGTTTTTGATTTGCGTCAATTACTTTTCGGGTGACATTAAGAAGCAGCGCAAAAGCAAACTCCGCAACCGTGCAGTCGCCGTAACTCGGGACGTTTACAACGGCTATATTGTTTTGCTTGCAGTATTCAATATCAATATGGTTATATCCTGTTGAGCGTGTGCTGACCATTTTTAGGTTTTTGAATTTAGCCAGTTTATCATTGGGAAGTTTCGAAGTCGTGAATACGGAGATAACCTGTGCGTCTTTTACTTTATCAAAATTCTTTTCCAAGCTATCTTCAAACGTGTCTTTAACAAAAATAAACTCTGCATTTTCAGGTTCATTGGCTTTTAAAAATATATAATCCTGTTCCTTTACGTCAAAGAAAGCTATTTTGACTTTGTTATTCATAATAATTCCTCCTGTCGGAACTTCCTCTACATAGAATTATAAGTCATTTATTCAGGGTTATGATTATTTTTAATTATATATTTATAAATCGTGTAAAAACTGTTTAAATCTGTTTTAGTTATAATTAAGAAACACTTTGTAAAATTTAAGCAGTTTCTATTTAATTAAGAAATTTTTCTTTTAAAATAACTTTTAGAGACACATTAATTAGGGAAAAAATTATGATTATTGAATCGGTATCCACATCCGCGGTTAGATTAAGTTTTGACACCCAAAAAGAAAATCTTTATCTGGGGGATTTTGTTAAAATATTGGACAATAAGAAATCAGGTTTTTTAGCTCAGGTTTTAAAAGTCGAAAGCGATAAGGAAACACCGAATATAAATACCGCTCTGGCAAGAATTTTAATGACGATGAATTCTGATAAAAAGCTGACTCAGTGGACAGGAAGGTCACCGTCCAAGAACCTGAAAGCGGAAAAATTACAGAACAAAGAACTGTTGCAGATTATTAATGCAGAAGCTTCACAGCAAAAAATCTCTCTCGGCACCCTCAGGAATGATTCCTCATCAAGGCTGTATTTTGAAATTCCCAAATTAAACGGTTTATCAGCGGTCTTTTCTGATTTTTCACAGGATAAAGTCACCATAGCGGAACTTTTTGCCATTCAGTTGAACCAGAATAATCAAAGGGTTGTTATTTTTGATTTAAAAGGCAATTTTTCCAATATTGCCGATGCCGCCAAGTTAACTGCCGGTGTTAATTTCAAACTCCCGTTGGACTACTGGGGTATAGAGAGCCTGTACAATAATTCACTGGCGGGTATTTCAACCGAAACAAGAGCTTCCATCGAAGATATTTTTTCAGAAGTTCAGGACTATGCGAAAGTTTGTGATGAAGGTTTTATACCGTTTTCAAAGTTTAAAAATGTTGTAGATGAAGAATATCAGGAAAATAAAATTCCAGAGCTTGCTTTGTTAAAAAATAAGCTGTCAAAAATCCAAAATGAAAACATATTTGCGGACAGTGAAATTGAATTTGAGTCTTTAAGACTGTCAGCAGACAACAATAATCTTACGATTTTTGATTTAAGCTCCGTTCCTAATATTTGGCATAAAGATTTTATCGGTTATGTATTGAATACATGCACACAGGTTCTTCAAAAGCCTATGTACATAATAATGGAAGTCAGCGAACCCGCGTTTGATTTTAATGTGATTGATAAAATTTCTGTCGGCGGACTTAGAAAGAAAATATACCCGCTACTTTTGGTTGATTACAACTCAAAATACGCTGACTATGTGCTTTCATACGCAAAAAACCTTATTTTATGTCCTCATGGCATAAATTCCAAGAAATTTGCCAATTTTGACCTGACATTCTCAAGAATAAATTCAAATTCAATCGTATTTTACGGTGACTTTACATCCAATTTGCCGATAGTCGGACAAATTGACGAGCTCACAGGAATGGAAGAATATTTTGAGGATGACTTAGAGACAGATTTTGACAGCAACGAAACTTATTCTGTTCTTCAGGAAAGCAAAGAAGATTATGCAGAACAACAAGAAGAGCCTGTGGAAGAAGAAGTTATTGAAGCCGAAATTACAGAGGAAGCTGAGGTCTTGCCGGTAGAAGAGGAAGAGGATTTTGATCTTCTGTACGAAGAAGTTATGGAAAAGACTGATGAGTATTCTTATCTTGAAGAAGAAACAGAAGATGAGACAAAGGAAGCTGAACAGGAAGAGCTTTATCAGGAAGAAATGAATGAACCTGAAGAAATTTTGCCGGTTAAAAAAAGGGTTGCAATGGATGATGCTGTTCCAAATGAGCTGCCGGTAGCTGATATTCCTGTTTACAAAACCCCGTCAGCTGAAGAAACAGAAGAATCCGCAGCATCTGATTTATCTGAAGGCGATATGGTTCAACATCAAAAGTACGGTAGAGGGGAAATTAAAAAAATAATAGGCTACGGCAGTAAAAAGCTGTATTCAATACAATTTGAAAATATAGGCAGAAGATTGCTTGATCCCCAACTGGCATCGTTGGAAAAAATCTGAAATACCGATAAAACGGAAAGGTAAGTATTATGATTTGCCCTCGCTGCAGAGGAGAAAATAGTGAAGATGCCGTAAAATGCTATGAGTGCGGTTTAAAGCTTAAAATCAGCTGTCCTAAGTGCAAGAATCTAAATGTGATAGGAAATAAAAACTGCAGCAGCTGCGGATTAAGGCTTATTTCGGTATGTCCGTCCTGTAAAGCGGCAAATTCTCCTCGCGAAAAGCACTGCAGAAAGTGCGGGTTTGAACTTTTGATTCAATGTCCGAGTTGTATGGCTGTCAATTCATCTAAGAATCTTAAGTGTCTCAAATGCGAACATGATTTGAGCGGCATTGCAAAAAAAAGAGCCGAACAAAATTCGACTCTAAAACAGGCACCTCTCCATTTATGGGCTGTTTTAGGAGCAGAGCTTTTAAATTTGACCTCACTTCAGGCAAAGCTTTCTCCTGAGCTTTTAGAAAAACTGAAAAGGAATTTTTACAATACCGTTGCCAAAGCCGCTAAAGAAAGCGGCATAAAAGCCATGAAAATAAATGAAAAATTAATGGCAATCGAGTTTAAAAAGGAAGACAGTTCAACATTGTCTTGTGCAAAAGCAGTTAGTGCAGCAACAAAAATTATAAATGATATCAATGAAATCAATTACGCACTGGTAAAAAAATTCAATATTAAACTTAAAGTAAAAGTTGGAATTTCCCTCATTAACGGCAAGGAGAGAAATTACTTTGCCAAAAGCGAAAGATTAGCTGCCAGATCAGGCGAAATAGTAGTAAGTGCAGGGATTTTTGATTTTGTAAAAGATTTCTTCAAATTTGCACATTTTGCCTTTACAAACAAAGAACAAAAAAATGTCTCATTTTTCAGACTGTCAGCGTCAGAACCTGAAGCTGAGATTCCGGTGACTCAAAACAAACCTGCGGAAACCCCCGAGGTACAGCCTGAAATAATAGAAAAAGAAACAGAATTAGCATTAGAGCCTGAAGAAATACAAATTGAAACAGTTGAAGAAGTGCCTGAAACAATTCCGTCAGAAGTTCAAGCTCTTTTAGAACGGGAAGTTATACCGGAAAAAGAACCTGAACCCCAAAAAGCTGAAGAAA
>CAZEDP010000128.1:0-4823 GCA_964511035.1 uncultured Gammaproteobacteria bacterium | reverse complement strand
CAGCTAAAATAAAAGTGGTAGGTAAATACGGCAATACTTACAGAAAACTCAGAGCAAGAATAAGCTTCAAAATGCCGGATACCTTTGGGGATTACGGTTTATTATCAAACGGCGTAATCACCATAACCGGAGCAAAAAAATTTGAAGAAAGCATTCATGGAAATCAGGGGATTTCAGTAACGGGAAACCCTACTTGGAATCCCGGCGCTGTCGGAACGCAATCCAGTGACCCAAATAATACTGACTATGATTATGTTTATCCGGCGGTTAATGTTCCTAAAGTCCCGATTGAAGACTTGGCTGAGCTTGCATCAGGCGGAAGAATAATTTATATGGATGAAACTACAAATCTTTATGAGGCTATAACCTCAGCATACCAAGAAGGAATTAAATATGTATATGTCAGCCCCAGCAGAACCGCATTAAAATCCGATCCGTTTATTGCGTATGCTAAATCCGATAAAGGAAACGATAACGGAAATGGAAACGGTAACGGAAATGGAAACGGTAACGGAAATGGAAACGGTAACGGAAATGGAAACGATAACGGAAATGGAAACGATAACGGAAATGGAAACGATAACGGGAACAGCGGTAATACTTCAGGCGAACTAAATCTTAACGGAGATATGCATGGAATGGTCATTTATATTAACGGGGATATTACGCTAAATGTTGGAAGTATAAGTCAATTGAAAAACGTTATGCTTGTTTCAAGCGGGAATCTAACCGTTAACGGTTCCGGTGACATCGGCACTGCTCATAACGGCAAGCTTGATGTAATTCTTGCCTGTGACGGTGATATCAGGTTTAACGGAAGCAGAGATTTTGAAAATGTCTTTTTCTGGACAAACGGTACTTTCCGTCAAAACGGCAGTTCGGCAGTAACGGGCAGCAAAGTGATTTCTCAAGGGAATCTTACTTTTCACGGTAATTTTCAACTGTTAAATTCCGATGCGATATATCAAAATGACGGCATGTCCAAATTAGCATCTATTTCTTCGGTAGAGCAGATTTCCATTAGCGATTGAGAGAAAAACTAAGAACATGAAAAAGAAAATTGCGAGAAAAAAATCAGGTTTTACTTTATTTGAACTGCTCGTTACATTATTCATAATAGGTGTAATGGCTTCAATTGCAATTCCGGATATTTTCTTAAGGTTAAAAAACCACCAGTTGGATCAAAATATTGACCTTGTAAAGCAATCTATAAAAGATGCCAGAAGTTATGCCATAAAAAAATCCCAAAATATAATTATAGACTTTACGGATGCTCAAGAAAATCAGGGGGACAACGGCGGGCTTGTTAAAATAGTAGATATTGACAATAACATAATTTCGCAGGTCAGCCTAACAAAGAATATTCTTTTCAGCAGCGACAGCAATATAGCAAATGACAAAGTATATTTTAATTTCAAAGGAGAGCCCGTGGATTCTTCAGGCGTTGCTTCAAATTTTACTGACACGACAAATAAAATTACAATCGGATATTTCGGAAACAGTTCGGATGCATTGATTTCTGATTCCATATACATTAACCCTTACACAGGAACTATAAAAGAAAATTAGATTTTTTCCGTGTTTCAAATTAAATTTCAGCTTTATATTTGATTTGCCGATGTTTGTGACATGCTAGAATAAATTGCCGTAAAAAAACATGCGAGCGGAAAATTGGAATTAGACGACAGTATAAAAAACGAAATTGAGCAGTTTGAAGAAGAAACGGCGCAGGAGCCTTTTCCGCAGTACCTTTGCAAAATGTGCGGAAAGTGCTGCAAGTCCATAACGACAAACCGCACTTATGAAGAGCTGAAAGTATTGGCTGAACAGGGAAGTTTAGAAGCAAAAGAATTTGTTGAAACTTTCAAGCCCTTTTTCAGTATTGAAGAAGCCCGAAAAGTGGTTCCCGAGCAAATTGAGCAGGTCTTGAAAATTCTGAAAAACGAAAGGGACTTTAATATAGAAAAGGTAACTTTCTATTACTGTCCTTTTATCAGCGAAGATAACAAATGCACTATATATGAGCGAAGACCAAACTGCTGCAGAAGGGCGCCAAGTCATGGCTGGTCGGCTATGCCGCCGGGATGCGGTTTTGAAGGATGGCAGTTTGAACAGAGAGAAAAACACAAACGAATGATAAGGTCTATCAAGGAATATTTTTATACTATCGAAAGTTTGTCGAAAGACGGGAAAGTACCCGGGAAAGACCAAACAATCGAAGAGCTCAAAGCAATTATTGATGCCAAAATTAAACCATGGGAACGTTTTGGCGCATTATTCTGGTGAAATATATGTCTGATTCTGTTGATAAAGTTCAGGAACTTCTGAAACTCCCTCAGCATTTGTGCAAAATGTGCGGCATGTGTTGCAAAATTGCTACTTTTAAGGGTGGGTTGTCTTATGAGGAAGTCTTAGAACTTTCTCAAAGTACAACCGAAGAATTTTCGCAGGTTGACGGAGCACGAAATTTCCTGTCAATTTTTAAACCTTATCCTTCGGTTGAAGAGGCAAAAAGAGCCGCACCGGAATTTGTGGAGATGATTCTTCAAAAATACGGCAGAGATGCTAAAATAGCCTTCTTCTGCTGTAAATTTATCAGCGATGACAATAAATGCTTGATTCATGAAGACAGACCGCTTTTGTGCAGAATGTATCCCATTCCGCATGAAAGAACTTTCTATAACCCCTCCTGCGGTTTCAAGGAACAGGGAGAGAAAAACTGGCAGGAAATACTTGAAATCATAAAAAACCTTCAGGAAAAAGCAAAAGGAAGTTAATGTCTTCCCGAAATGCTTTCTATTTTGACAACTCCGACTGAGCGGGCATTAACTCCGGGCGGAATTTCAGTATAAGCCATTACGCTTATTTGAGGGAAGGTTCTTTCTATCAGCCTTCTGAATGCCATTCTTATCGGGGAACTGCATAATATTACAGGCTGGTTTCCGGTGCTTGTGAGTGCTTTTTCTATTTCATGGTTAAGATTATCAATCAAAGTCCGTGTGAAGGAAGGATCAAGGCTTAGAGTTTGTCCGTCGGCGCTTATTCCCTGTGCTATTATGTTTTCTATTTCCGGTGTCAATGTTACCGCCATAAGTTCTCCGCTGTCACTCAGGTTTTGTTTGCAAATATTTCTTGAAAGGGCGTGCCTGCATTGTTCGGTAAGAAAATCAATATTTCTGTTAATTCTTGAGTATGTACTGATAGTTTCGAGAATGGTTGACAAATCTCTGACAGAAACCCTTTCTCTCAGGAGATTTTGTAAAACCATCTGAATTTCAGGCAGAGTAATGTTTGTATCCTTGGAAATGTCTTCTATCAATTTTTCCGAATGTTTTTTTACATTTTCCATAAGCGTTTGTACGTCGCTGCGGGTTAGAATATCGGCAGCATTCTTTTTGATTACTTCGGTCAGGTGCGTAGATACAACTGCTGATGCACTTACAACAGTGTACCCTCTTGTTTCGGCATATTCTTTTTCTCTGTCTTCTATCCATAACGCAGGAAGACCAAAAGCCGGTTCTATGGCGCTGATACCCTGTAAATTCGGATCTTCCTGACCTGAGCCGGCATTCATTGCCAGAAATCTGTCGGGATAGACTTCTCCTTTTTCAACGGGAACGCCCTTTAATTTTATTTGGTAAGCATTTGGAGGCAGCTGAAGATTATCTCTAACTCTTATTGAAGGAAGGATTATGCCGTAATCCAGAGCTGTCTGCCTTCTTATCTGTGCAATTCTCTCGAGCAAATCCCCGCCCTGCTCAATATCAAGCAGTGGAACAAGCCGATAGCCGATTTCAACTTCCATGGCTTCAATGTTAAGAAGCTCCATAACGCTTTCTTTGGAAGCCTTTTTCTTTTGTTTTGTCGTAACTTTGACTTCTTTTTCCTTAGCTTTTTCTTCTTCAAGTTTTTTGTCTTTTATCAGTTTGCTTTTATACCAGCCAAAGCCGCCCATTGCTGCTCCGATAGTAAGAAACGGAAGCATAGGCATTCCGGGAACTATTGCCATTCCGAGTAAAAGCCCGCCTACTACGTACAAAATCGAAGGCTGATTAAACATTTCTTCGTCTATATCGCTGCTCAGTGATTTTTCCTGACCGCTGGCTCTTGTTACAAGAAGACCGGTTGCGGTTGAAATAATTAAAGCCGGAAGCTGGGCTACCAAACCTTCCCCGACGGTTAATATGGTAAAAGTTGCCGCCGCAGTTTTAAAATCCATTCCCTGTTGCCACATACCTATAATCAAGCCGCCGATAATGTTAATGAAAACAATGACAATACCGGCAGTTGCATCACCTTTAACAAATTTCGAAGCACCGTCCATGGTTCCGTAGAAATCCGATTCTCTTTCAATTTTGCGTCTTTTTTCTTTTGCTTCAGCTTCGTTAATTAGGCCTGAATTTAAGTCGGCATCGATACTCAATTGTTTTCCGGGCATAGCGTCCAAAGTAAACCTTGCAGCGACTTCCGCAACCCTGCCTGCACCGTTTGTAATAACCATATAATTGATGATTACAAGGATTACGAATATTACCGCACCGACAACGTAGTTACCTCCCACAACGAACGTCCCGAACGCATGAATAACCTGTCCCGCTTGCGCATGAAGAAGAATTAGTCTTGTCGAGCTGACGTTCAAACCTAACCTGAACAAAGTTGTAACAAGCAAAATGGTCGGGAAAGAAGAGTATTTAAGAGGTTCTGTTGTGTAAAGACAGACCAGAAGTATTATTACGGAAAGGGATAGATTTATTGTAAGCAGAATATCAAGAACCGGAGACGGTAGAGGGATAAGCATCATGGAAATAATGACCACGAGACCT
>CAZEDP010000127.1:0-4863 GCA_964511035.1 uncultured Gammaproteobacteria bacterium | reverse complement strand
AAATAGCTTTTTCTATTCCGCCCATTACGCTTTTGTCAAAAGGCTGAATAACTAGTGTTTGACCGTCCTGTACACTTACATTGGCGAGCTGTCTGAGCGGGGTTGCCGCGCCGTAATAATCAA
This sequence comes from uncultured Gammaproteobacteria bacterium, assembly GCA_964511035.1. Lineage (GTDB taxonomy): Bacteria > Cyanobacteriota > Vampirovibrionia > Gastranaerophilales > CAZEDP01 > CAZEDP01. The sequence continues at coordinate 4,740 of CAZEDP010000127.1, read as the reverse complement.
CGTTGATTTTGTCGAGAATCATCGGATTAGCTCTTCCTGTTCTAATGTTAACCAATTCTTTTTTAGTTTCGGCAATGGTTTTTTTCATTCTTTCTTCGCCGGAATTCATTAATTCATTTACAGGCATTGTTTTCCCCTCCGATAAGTGTTCCTTTATGATTACCTCTAATAATTTTTTCTATGATGCCGTCATCGTCAAAGTCAAAAACATAAATCGGAATTTTGCTGTTTTTGCAAAGCGAAACGGCTGTGTTGTCTATTACCTTCAAATCCTTTATCAGCAAATCGTCATAGGTCAGGTATTCATACTTTTTGGCGTCTTTGTGCTTTCTCGGGTCTTTGTCATAAACCCCGTCAACCTTGTTTTTAGCCATAAGCATAATATCGGCGTCAATTTCTGCCGCTCTCAATGCCGCTGCCGAGTCTGTCGTGAAGAAAGGACTACCGGTTCCGGCGGCAAAAATTACTACTCTGCCTTTTTCGAGATGCCGTATTGCTCTTAGTCTGACATAAGGCTCGGCAATGGCGTTCATAGCAATTGCAGTCTGCACTCTTGTTGAAACGCCGATTTTTTTCAAGATGCTTTGTAACGCAAGCGCGTTCATAACGGTTGCAATCATACCGATATAGTCAGCTGATGCCTGATCAATGCCGAGTTTCATGCTGTTTTGTATTCCGCGGAAAATATTGCCTCCGCCGACGACAATAGCGACTTGGACGCCCATGTCATGAATGTGTTTGATTTCTTTTGCGACTTTGTTTGCTATTTCAGGGTCTATCCCGAAACCCTGATTGCCCATTAATGCCTCACCGCTAATTTTTAGCAGTATCCGTTTGTATTTCAAATCAGATTCGTCAGATGTCATATTTTTTATCCCGGAATTATTTCTTTTATTCTACGAAAAAAATATAAATATTAAAAATGTAAAATTTTTGAATTGGGGTACACAGAGTAAGAGGGTACGGTACAGAAAAATTCTAATTTTTTGGAAAAATCGAATTTCCAAGTCCAACATAACCACCCCGTCATCCCGTACCCCGGCACGGGATCGCAAGTTCATAATCCAGTCACTAAAAGCGAATTACTGTCATTGCGAGCCATAAAGCCTTGCCATTAGTATAAATCGATGTTGCGAAGCAATCTACCCAACGCTTTATTACTGCATAAAACCCTATTTGTCATCCTCAGAGAGTACATTCGCTTTGCTCAGTATAAACTCCGCGAACGCGAGGATCTGTCCTCAACCAACGTCGAACGGTCTTTGCGAGGAGCAGAGCGACGAACCAATCCAAAAAACATCCCTGTCATCCCGTGCCCCGACACGGGATCGCAAGGTCGTATCCTCTCATATCCCCATTCATGCATCCCTTAAGCATCCGACAATGCAAAACAGTATTAAATCCCTGATGTTCAGGGTCTGACTAACGCTAAACCACATATCCGAACGTCTTATCGTCATTGCGAAAACGGTAAAGCCGTTTGTGGCAATCTCTACAACTTCTTTAAGTCCTGAACCGTCACCCCGTGCTCCGACACGGGATCGCAGGGTCGTAATCCCTCATCTTCCCGTTTCTGCTTTCCTGAAGCATTTTACTATGCAAAACAGCCTTACACGCTGATGTTCAGGATCTGACCAGCGCTGTATAACCGCATAAAACCCAAAACTGTCATCACGAGAAGGGTATTTTCCCGACGTAGTGATCCAAAAAATAAATAATATGTCATCCTCAGAGAGCACATTCGCTTCGCTCAGTATAAACTCCGCGAACGTGAGGATCTGAAAAATCAACCATTTTCATCGGTACTTTTTTCTCTTTGTTTCGGTGCTAAAGCGTCGCCATGTTATTTATCGGGTGCCAATATAGATTTCGATTATTTAAATGATAATATTCTAACAATAGTGAATACGCTAAATTAATTGATATTGAAGGCTTTTCTTATCATCTGGTTAAAGTACTTTAACTTAGAGCAGTTGACTTTATCTTATTAAGAAGCTATTTTAACATTATAATGTAGTAAATTGGGCTTAATAGAAATGATTTATAATTTTAAGGTTGAAAATTTTTGCAGCATAAGAGAAATGCAAGAATTGAATTTTGAAGAACCAAAAAAATTCGATGATAGTGTTGTTGAAACAAACAGTGGAAAATTTTTAAATACAATTAGTTGTTTTATAGGTAACAATGCTTCAGGCAAGACAAATATTTTAAAAGCATTGTCTTTTTTTATGTGGTTTATAGAGGATTCTTATTATGAATTACCTATTAATAAGGAAATCCCCTTTAAAAAACATAAATTATGTCAGAAAAAATCCACAAAATTTGAAATTATTTTTGACAATAGCAAAGGCTTATTTAAGTTGGAATTGGAGCTAAATAAAGATGAGATTTTAAGAGAAAAATTAAGTATCAAAAGAGAAAGAGCTTTTTCTAAGATTTACTCTGTTAATAGATTAAAAAATCAACTGGAGATAGATTACAATAACAATAGATTTATGAATCCAATAAATAAAGAGGATAAAAAGCGTTTTGAGGAGAAAAAAAACTCCAGTTTTTTGTCTTTTATAACAAATATGGGTTATTTGTCTGAATATCAAGTGAAAAAAATTGTGCCTAATATAAATAGCAATGTTACATTTATCGAAATGCACCAACCTCCAAATATTGTTAATTGTATAAAATGCTCAAATAAAATTGAATCAAAGAAGGAATTAAAAGATTTGTGTTTAAAATACATTAAAAAATTTGATTTGGGCATAACCGACATATCATTAGATAAAGCTCGGATAATAATTGAAGATTCTGATGGAAAAAAAGTAGAAGAAAAAATATTAACTTTCAAACATGGTGAAGGTAACAAATCTTTTGAACTAACTGCTTTTGATGAATCTGCTGGAACAATTCAGTCTTTATCAATGTTATTTGATTTTTTTGAAGTTTTTGAAACAGGCGGTTTGGTTATAATTGATGAAATCGAATCTCATATGCATCCAAATATATTGAGAAAACTTATCGGTTTGTTTGGAAACAAGACAGTTAATACGAAGAATGCTCAATTGTTTTTTTCCACTCATCAGCCTTTATTTCTAAATGATAGATTGAAGAGACAAATTTTCTTAGTTGAAAAAACAAATATGATAGATACAGAAGTATTCAGACTGGATTGCATTAAACCCACAGTTCGAAATGATGAAAATTTTTTTATGAAGTATCTTTCAGGAGAATATGGTGCTGTTCCTTATCTTGAGGCTATATAGATGAGTAAGAAAAACCGCACAAGAAAATCAACGGTGTACATATCTATGGAAGGTGATAGAGAAATTGTTTTTTATCAATACCTAGGAGAATTGTATAACCCCAAAAATAATGGTATAAACATCACACGATCAACAAATACTGGTGGTACTCCTGATCGAGTTATTAATGACGCTTTAAAGAATTTACATTATAACAAAACATATGCTTGGTTTGATGAAGATACACAAGTAGGGAATAGTGATAATTTTAATGTATACGAGGGATTAAGGAAAGCGTGGAATATTAACCAAGAAATAGATAAAAAAATTCCAAGTAAAGATTTAATGAATATCTATAATCCCACAAAAAGAAATCCTATTCTTATTGTTTCAAATCCTTTAAGCATTGAGGGAGTACTTATAAGGCTTTTTGATAAAAAGTTACCTACATTTAAAGAGCCTCTTTTGCATAACAAAAATATTGAAGATAATAAAAATAAGATTAAATCTGCAGTTTGTGGTATTTTTGGTTGCAAATACGATGAAAATATTGAAATGGCGTATTATCGTGAAAATTTATCAAAAGAAATTCTAGAGGAAAAAGCGAAAGTAGTTGAAGAATTAGGGCTTTTATTATCAATTTTTAAAAAAAGTTAGTATATTACAATTATGAATTAAGAGCAAATTCTTTTTAGTGGGTTTGCCCCTATTTTACTTAAACACTAACACCCTAATAAGTCAGTATGACTTTCAACCCACCAACATGAAAACTTTGCTTCAAAATACCTAATTATACCTGATTAATTCTTTTTTTCGCTCTAAAAAACACGCTAAACATAAGGTAAACCTCGGAAAAGTTAGGGTTTTTTGCATACTTTTTGCACGTTTTTTCGCAATTTTGCAACCTATTTGCAGCCCTTTTCGACCAAAATCCGACACTTTTTAGGCTGCACCGCACCTGTCAAAAGGCAACCCGCACCCCGCCAAAAGTCATGCTGAAGCAAAAAACATTGCTGTTTACTAATGGTGAGGATGTTCAGCATCTTGCCAACGTTTAATAACTATTATAAGCCTTTCTTGTCAATGCGAAAACGGCAAAGCCTTTTGTGGCAATCTCCATACCTTCTTCAAAGCTAAAAACAGTCTTTGCGAAGAGCAAAGTGACGAAGCAATCCAAAAACCACTCCCGTCATGCTGAACCATGTGCTGAACTTGTTTCAGTATTGATTCAGCATCGCAAGGTCGTATTCCGTCACGAAAACAGAATTCTATTCGCAGTTCATAAGAGGCTTTGCCTCTTATCAATATTGGGGCGGCGGGCGGGCATATAGACAAAATCCCTTAACCTGTGCAACAGGTCGAAAAGCATCAAACACAGAAACATAGGATACGGAGCATCCGAGGCTAGGTTTTCTTTCCCTTATTTCTTTTGCCGTCAAAAGAAATAGGGTCGGGTAAAGGGTAGAAGACCCTTTTATAGACAACTAAGTACCTTTAAAAAGAC
>CAZEDP010000126.1:0-4866 GCA_964511035.1 uncultured Gammaproteobacteria bacterium | reverse complement strand
AAAATGCCAGCCAGCTGATAATACTCTTAAAAAACTTTGCCATAAGTTTCAACTCCTGTTCTTCTGTCACCCACTATAATAGCACAGCAAACCGAAATTAATGAATTTCTCTAATCTGTTCGATGTAACTGCCATAAAAACTGTTTAGGTTCATGAAAAATTTTTAAAATCAGGAGTGCTTAATCATTGGTAACATTAGCTTATTCTAAGTAAATACAATCATAATGAATTTGTTTTTCGGTCAAATAATGTAATTTTATGAAAAAGGATTAATATATAATAGTAAAACGTTTTAGTTAAGCTGATAAGCTAAGTTTTTAAATAAAAGGATTTCTGATTGTAATGGCACGGATGTCTGTCGGGTTTGTAAAAAGAATTATTTTGCTTGTACTCTTTTCGCTTGTTTTTAATATCCAGGCAACATTCGCGCAAATAGGCATCTTGTCTGCTAACAGCGATGAAAATATTAAAACTCAAAAGTCTATTGCTAATTATAACCAGCTTTGGCAGGACATAGTATATGTTTTTAACCATATAAACGTGAAATATTCGGTTTTTACCGAAAAAGACCTCAATAAATTAAGCATTAAAAATATAAATATTCTGGTACTTCCCCTTATGACAGATGTTTCACAGGAAACAATGTCTGCAATACAACAATTTGTAGGGGAGGGCGGAAAAATCATCGTAATATTCCCGGATGATTATTTGAGTCTGACAACTCAAAAACTTGGAGAACTTGCGGGTGTTTTTCTCGGGCTTCCGCAAAAAATTACGAATCAGAGTCATATAAGTCTGACAAACGGTGAAAAAGTACCTGAGAATTATTTTCCTTATTTCACAAAAGTTGCAAAGATTGAGCTCGGACCGACATCAAGAGCATTTGCCAAGTGGAGCAGGTCTGAAAGAGAGCCTGTTGCGGTTTCAATATCTCCCACCGGAAGCTATGTTTCCTGGAAATGGGGAAATGAAGGAAGTATTGACTTTAATACATCTTTAATGCGGTCGCTGATTAAAGCCCTTTCGCCGGGTACCATTGAAAAAGAACAAACAGCAATCGGCTCTGACGAATTCCAAAAAAAGATTGCAGATATAAGAGAAATAAGAAAAAATGCTGATGAATTAATAAAATACTTTCTTGACGGAAAATCTTCAAAAGAGTTGGAAGAAATAAGCAGTTATCTTGCCCTGTCAAGTATACAGGAAGGCGTTGCTGAAAAGTATTATTACGCAAACCAGTATGACAAAGCTCTGGAAGAATTGAAAAATGCAAAGACCAACCTTTTATTTGCCTACGCCAAATCAGCTCCGGCAAACAGTGTCGAAGGAAGGACACTTTGGCTGGACAGAGGCACCATAGTTGCAATAAAAAATCCCGAAGAAATGGCAAATTTGTTTGAGAGAATAAAACAAATCGGTATTAACGCTGTTTATTTTGAAACTCTAAATGCCGGGTTTACCATTTATCCAAGCAAAATTACCAGCCAGAATCCTTTTACAAAAGGCTGGGACCCTTTGTATTGGGCCGTTAAGGAAGCTCATAAGAGAGGAATAGAGGTCCATGCATGGGCATGGATTTTTGCTGTGGGAAATTCCAGACATAATACTATAATCGGTTTAGACCAGAATTATCCCGGTCCTATAATTCCTAAATATCCTAATTTGGCATTAAGAGGTCCTTCAGACAATTTACTTCCGCAAGATCAGTATGAGTTCTGGCTTGATCCTTCAAATTACAAAGCCCGTGCTTTTATAACTTCCATTCTTGTTGAAATCGTAAAAAAATACCCCGTTGACGGAATTCAATATGACTATATACGCTACCCCGTTCAAAATCAAAATAATTTAATGGGTTTTAACTATGAAGGCAGAAAAAAGTTCGAAATAGAATCGGGGTTGAAACTTGATAAAATTGATAATGCAACGCTGAAAACTTGGAATGAATGGAAAGCAAAGCAGATTAATAAATTTGTTGCCGAAAGCACCCGCTCCTTAAGGAAGATTAATCCGAATATATTGATTTCAGCAGCCGTTTATCCGGGAGACAGACAATCAAGAATGAACTCAGTGCAGCAGGACTGGGAAACATGGGTAGATAAGGGCTGGATAGATATTCTAAATCCCATGATATATTCTTCAAACCTTTCCAAACTCGAAGAAAATCTTGATTATATTGTCAAAAACTCAGGCAATAAAGTCCCTATATATCCCGGTATTGCTGTCAGACAGTTGGAAGCGAGTGACCTGCTTGAACAGATTTTTACAGTGAAAGAAAAATACGGTATGGTTGGAAATACGATTTTTGCTATGGCTCATCTTGCGCCCGACAAGTCAGAGTTCCTTTCATCCGGTCCTTATAAAGTTAAAGATACAGTAAGTCCCCTGAAAAATCCTCTAAACGCTTCTGAAAGTCTCATTGAGCAGTACATAACAATTGCAAATTCAGTGAAACAAAACACACTAAATACCGCTGAAAAAAATTATTTTTCGGAAAAACTCATTTCGGAAGCATACAGACTTAAATCAGCAATTTCCGATGTTTCAAGATTTCCAACTGACAAGAACTTCAAGCAGGCTTTGGCAATTCTTGCAAATCTCGAAATCCTCACTGAAACAAATAATTTGACTTCGGTTAAAAGTATTCAGCTTATGTCAGGCTGCTTAAAAGGTGCTCAAACTTTGCTTTTGTATGAAAAATGCAGAAAAAGCAGGCGCGAAGCAAATGGTTATGCTCTGACGAATACAAGCAACGGGAAAGTTTAAACCGGAGAAATTTATTCTTTAAATTTCATTATTATCAACGGAATGATTATGAAATTTTAAGAATATTTAAGCATACACAACGAAACTGTAATTGTTTCCAAAATCCCTGCCGACAATAATTTAACCTTAAAAATTATAAATACTGAACAAATAAATTACCAAAAACCAAGCAGTAATTTATAATTACATTGATTACTTATATTTATACTGGAGGTCGATTTTTTTGAAGTGTCTGGACAATAAAATTCAGCAAGACACACAATCACAAACAACCGGTTATAATTTTGGCGGGCATTATTCCGCAACGCTTAACGAAGATTATTTTCATAAAAGGCATGGCAAACGCCGAAATATGAGAAATAAGCAACTTCGCAGGCTTATTGCTGCAATAGTGCTGATACCGCTTTTTTTGTTTATACTGCCTCAAATTCTTTTCAGCAGTTTTGAAACAATGCTTTATAACCGCATTAGAAATGCAGATTTAGAACTCAAAATTGATTATCCGATATTCAAAAAAGCCGAAAGCCTCGTTGCAAATGATTACTTTCTTAATATGCATTTTCTTGGCGCTGTCGAAAGTAAAAAACCTCAGATGACACCTCTTGTACTTGCCGGTAAAATGCCCAGACTTGAAAACCGTTTAAAATATATAGCAAGCCAATATCCAATGCTTGATGCGGGAATTTTTGTATATGATATTCAAACGGGAAGATATGCAGAAATTAACGGACAGAAAGAATTTCCTGCCGCAAGCATAATAAAAATCCCCGTTTTGCTTGAGCTGTTCAAAAGAGTTGAAATGGGGCTGATCAACTTAAAAGAAGAAGTTCCTCTCGGGGAAAACGATATCACGGACGGTTCCGGTTTTTTACAGTACAAACCGACAGGATCAAAATTCAATATTCTGGATTATGCCCGTTTGATGATTCAACAGAGCGACAATACTGCAACTAATGTTTTACTTGCAAAAATCGGCGGTGTTAACGATCTCAACCGCAATCTTCGCAATTGGGGATTTAGCTCAACTTCATTAGCCGGTTTTCTTCCTGATTTGGACGGTACAAATTTATCAACACCAAAAGATATTTCAACTATGCTTTATAACTTAGACAGCACAAATTTTCTGGATATAACTAGCAGAGCATATATATTTCAGATTATGAGCCATGTTAAAAACAGATTTTTAATTCAGGCAAGTCTTCCTGATAATGTACAGTTTATTCACAAGACGGGTGATATCAGGAACATGCTCGGTGATGCAGGCATTGTCATCCTGCCTGACGGCAGAAAATATATTATAACTGCAATGGTAAAAAGACCGCCTAATTCTTATGTTGCCAAACAGCTCATTATGGATGCTTCTAAAGTCACATATGCATCCTTTGCTACAAAAGATTTATAGCTCAGGTACTTAATTTTTGCTTTTTAGACTATACGCATTAATTAACTTGATGTCGTCATTCTGAGGCTCAGCCGAAGAATCGCATTATTACAGATTTTGAGATGTTTCGTTGCACTCAACATGACTAATATACTTATGCGTTTAGTATATTGTAAAAATATGTAAAAAATTCCGCTGTTTTTTTGTTTTTAATAGCAACAAAAATCATGTCCCGATTTTAATTCACCATAACTCATGTTAGAGGTGTTACATAAAATGGGAGAAGATTTATGATCTCAAGAGTTAGTCTATCTAATGTTGGAAGTGTCCAGAACAGATCTTTGCTACAAAGAAAAGATTCAGAAGAGCTTGAAAAGAAAAGTTCGCAAGAAATGGAATTGAAACAGGATGAAGATTTGCAAAAAGTACCCTCATCGCTTGCAAAAATTTATTTCGGAGCCAAAATTACAGACATAGTCGGAAGACAAATTTTTGACTCCAGAGGCAACCCGACCGTTGAAGTTGATGTTTATACAGAAAACGGCATTATGGGAAGAGCCGCAGTGCCATCAGGCGCAAGCACCGGCGAATATGAGGCCGTTGAATTAAGAGACGGTATCAAAACAGACTATATGGGTAAAGGCGTTTTAACGGCAGTCGGTCACGTTAACAATGAAATCAGAGAAAATATTGTCGGTATGGATACAAAAGGTCAGTTCCTG
>CAZEDP010000125.1:0-4915 GCA_964511035.1 uncultured Gammaproteobacteria bacterium | reverse complement strand
ATCGGTGTAAACTGCTTCATAAATAGCATTTGAAACAGGTGCATCGATTTCTAATTTTTTAGCGAGTTCGCAAATTGCACGAGAAGTTTTTACCCCTTCTGCAACTGAACCCAATTCTGCCAAAATGTCGTCAATTTTTTTTCCCTGTCCAAGTCTGTAGCCTACCGAAAAGTTTCTGCTCAATGGGCTCGAACATGTGGCGATTAAATCCCCCACCCCTGAAAGCCCGTAAAGCGTTATCGGATTTGCGCCGAGCGCGACGCTTATTCTGACAATCTCCGCAAGTCCTCTTGTTAAAAGCGCGCCTCTGGCATTGTCACCCAATCCCATTGCATCAACGAACCCCGATGCTATGGCTATAACATTTTTCAAGCTGCCGCCGAGTTCAACGCCAACAACATCTTCGTTTGTGTATAATCTGAATTTCCCCGTTACGTTTAAGTTTTCCTGAACAAAATCAGCCGTCTTTTTATCGGGTGAAGCCACAACCGCCGCGGTCGGCAAGCCTTTAAGGACTTCTTTTGCAAGAGTGGGACCTGATAGCACTGCAAAAGGTATTCCGGGCAGTTCCTGTGTTATAACTTCGCTCATTCTGTAAAGCGTCGGCAGTTCCAATCCTTTTGAGGTATTCACAACTGTCTGATCTGCTTTAATGCCTGCATTTTTAAGGAGTTTGCATACAGGTCTGACGCCCGATGTTGAAACAACAAGCAGGATTATTTGAGCATCTTTTATTGTATTTTCAAGATTTGAAGAAATTTCTATTTTATTATCGAGGCTAACTTCAACGGGGAATTTAATTGATTTGGTTTCTACAAGCTCTTTCGGCAAATCTTCTTCCCTTGACCAAACCGAGATTTCTTCAAAATTATCCGTTAAAAGCTTTGTTAGGGTTAAACCCCAGCTCCCCGCCCCCAAAACTGCAAGTTTCATAATTTATACTCCGTCTCTTTCTTGGATATTCAACAATATCATATACTATGCCTTTATTATGTCATAAAAAACGGAAGGTCAAAAAATATTTTGTTATGATAGAATAATTGTGATTATTTTATATTACAATCTCTGCAAATCTTTTATGGACTGCAATACAGGTAATGGATAAATTAACTAAAGAACAAAGACGAAAAAACATGCAGGCTGTTAAATCAAATAACAGCGAAATTGAGCAGAAATTACGAAAAGCTCTTTGGCATAGAGGATACAGATACAAAAAAAATTACGCTAAATTAACCGGAAAACCTGATATTGTCTTAACAAAGCACAAAATAGCAATTTTTTGCGACAGTGAATTTTGGCACGGGTATAATTGGACTATTAAGAAAAAAGAAATAAAATCGAATAGACAATTCTGGCTAAATAAAATAGAATCAAATATGCAAAGAGATAAAACAGTTACTAAGGAATTAGAAAAACAAGGTTGGGTTGTTTTACGATTTTGGGGAAAGGAAATAAAGAATGATTTAGATTCTTGTATTCAAAACATAGAAGAAACTATAAAAAAGGGCAATAACAAATGAGTTGTTTAAAAACTGAACAAACTAATACCGAGTATTTAAACGGTTGTAAAATCACAATATATGAACCAATGCCTAATTTAGAGTCCTTTGAAAAAGATCAAAATGTATCAGATATTCCATTTCCTGTGCCAAAAAAACCGAAATTTACATTTATCGATTTATTTGCAGGGATTGGAGGATTTAGAATTGCTTTTCAAAGTTTAGGCGGTAAATGTGTTTTTAGTTCTGAAATTGACCAATATGCCCAAAAAACATACGAAGAAAATTTTGGCGAATTACCTTTAGGAGATATTACTAAAATAAGTGAGAAAGATGTTCCTGATCATGATATTTTAACGGCCGGATTCCCTTGCCAAGCTTTTTCAATAGCAGGCAGAAAGGGCGGGTTTAATGATACCAGAGGAACTCTGTTTTTTGACGTTGCAAGAATTATTAAGGAAAAACAGCCTAAAGCATTTTTTCTTGAAAATGTCAAAGGCTTAACCAGCCATAACAAAGGAAAAACGTTAGAAGTTATTTTAAATACTTTAAGAGAAGATTTAGGTTATTTCGTACCTGATCCTCAAATAATCAACGCTAAAAATTTCGGCGTTCCTCAAAATAGAGAGAGGATTTTTATTGTCGGTTTTAGAAAAGATTTAAATATAAATAAATTTGAATATCCCCAACATTCGATATGTTCAAAGTGTGTGCAAGATATTAAAGAAAAAAATCCTGTATCAGTAAAATATTATTTATCAGAAAGGTATTTAAAAACATTAAGAAAACATAAGGAAAGGCATGAATCAAAAGGTAACGGATTTGGATTCGAAATTATAAATGATGACGAAACGGCAAATGCTATAGTAGTCGGAGGAATGGGAAAAGAAAGAAATCTTGTAATTGATAAAAGATTGAAAAATTTTACTCCTGTTACAAATATAAAAGGTAAGGTAAACAGGGAATTCGTTAGGAAAATGACTCCTAGAGAATGGGCAAGATTACAAGGATTCCCTGATGAGTTTATAATTTCGGTTTCAGATGCGCAAGCATATAAGCAATTCGGTAATTCTGTTGCGATTCCAGCCATTCAAGCTACAGCTAAAATATTAATAAGCATTACAATAAAGGATAAAACATGTTAAAAGGCAATAAGGGCGAGTGGAGTGAATTATATGTTTTATTAAAACTGCTTTATGAACAGGAACTTTATGAAACAAATTCTGAATTAGAAATATTAAAAAACCTTTGTTATCCGATAATTAAAATTAAAAGACTTGAAAAACGTAATTGTAATTCAATCAAAGAAAGAGAATATATTTGCGGTGCAAGAGTGAGAATTGTTGACGGAGTAACAGGGAACAAGATTCTGGAAGTAAATCTTAATGAATTTAAAGAAAATGCCGAAAAGTTAAAACAAGGAATTATTAACGGAAGAGGACGTTCATTTTCCATTCCGGTATTAAATGACTTTTTGAAATTAATTGATTGTGAAAAAGTAAGGGCAGATTCTGAAGACAAAAGAGATATAACTATAGTTGTTCATGATATAAAAACAGGAAGGGAGCCCTCTTTGGGTTTTAGCATTAAATCAAAGCTTGGTGGTGCTCCAACATTAATTAATGCTTCCAAAGAAAACACAAATTTCATATATGAAATAACTTGTAATAATCTAACAGATGAAAAAATAAATATTATCAATGATATTAACACAGGTGCCAAAATAATAAATAGAATGAAAGCTTTGCAAGATCTTGGAGCTACAATTACATATCGGAAAATGGAAAGAGATATTTTCTTGTCAAATTTGCAAGTAATAGACAGTGCACTCCCCGAAATAGTTGCACAAATGCTTTTATCAAATTATTTAGGCATATCAAGCAAATTAAAAGATTTGGTAGAAGAAGTTGCAAGGATTAATCCTTGCAACTTTAGCAACAAATATAGTCATCCTTTTTACGAATACAAAGTCAAAAATCTTCTTGTAGATGCCGCTTTAGGGATGAAACCGGCTAAACCGTGGTACGGTTTTTATGATGCAACAGGCGGCTATATTGAAGTAAATAAAGAAGGAGATATACTTTGCTTCTTTATGTATAACAGAAATGATTTGCAAGAATATTTATTTAATAATACAAAACTTGAAACTCCCGGAAGTGACAAACATAAATTTGGTTCTATTTACAAAGAAAACGATAAGTATTTTATTAAATTAAACTTACAGATACGTTTTATTTAAATGCATTTCCTGCGGGTTGAGCAAGATATACTATGAAATAACCCTTATATTTACCTTATCTTATTCTCCGTCCCTGCCATAAGACGTTTAATGTTGTCCCTGTGCAGGTAAAATGAAATGTATATTGCTCCCGCCAAGCAATAAATTATATAACTAACGGGTTCTTTGAACATAAACATCCATACAGGAGTTAATAAAACGGCTGTTATGGATGCAAGAGAAACATATCTTGTCCAATATGTTATTGTAATCCATATAACAGCGGTTATCAGCCCTACCGGCCAGCTTAACGCAAAAATTGTCCCGACGCCGCTTGCTACGGATTTGCCGCCCTTAAAATGAAGGAAAATCGATTTGCTGTGCCCGATTATAACCGCAACAGACATCAATACGGGCAAAATTGCCAGCGCATCATGCATACCGTATGCTTCATCCAAAAAAGTTGCCCTCCAGACCGGAAGAAAACCCTTCAGAAAATCAAGCAGCATTACAACAATGAACCCCCACGTTCCCAGAACTCTTTTTACGTTGGTTGCTCCGGTGCTGCCGCTGCCTATTGTTCTGATGTCTATGCCTTTTACAGCCTTAACAAGCCAGTATCCCGTCGGAATTGAGCCTATCAGATAGCCTGCAATCAATATAAACACAAAATACAAAATTACTTGAACATCCATATTAATCACCCTTATTCTTTCCTCTGAACAGTATTTTAATAGGACTTCCCGAAAAACCAAAGCTCTCTCTCAGTTTGTTTTCAAGATATCGTTCATAGTTGGGTTTGACCAGTTTTTCATCGTTAACAAAAATTACGAAAGTCGGAGCCTGAACTGCCGCTTGCGTTGAATAAAAAGCCTTTAATTTTTTCCCGCCTTTGCCCGATTGAGGAGGATTTAGAGCAAATGCTTCCGATATGACTTTGTTTAACAGAGGGGTAGCAATTCTTCTTGTCGCGCTTTCATATGCCTCAACCACCAATGAGAAAATCTTATTGATTCTCTGTCCTGTCAACGCGCTTATGAAAAGCATCGGCGCAAAGTCAAGATAAGGCGTTTCCCGTCTGATTTTTTTCGTAAATTCATTTATGGTGTTTGATTTTTTATCTTCTATCAAATCCCATTTGTTAACGAGAATCACCAGTCCTCTGCCGGCTTCGTTGCTGATTTCGGCGATTTTTTTA
>CAZEDP010000124.1:0-4929 GCA_964511035.1 uncultured Gammaproteobacteria bacterium | reverse complement strand
TTTTTTCTTTGCATACGTTTCTTGGCGAAGCGGGTGTTAATATAAACGGAAACGGTGAGTTTTCGTTTTATTAACTCATTCCCTTTTCAAAAAAGAAATGTATGGCGGTAGCTTCAGCTACCGAAACAAACAAAAGTACCGAAAGGACAAAGTCCTTTCTACAAATTAAAAAACGAACATTAATCCAAAAAACCTCAAGATGCTTATAAACATTAGATAACATCAAATCCCATCGAAACAAAAAAGGTTGCAAATAGGTTGCAAATAGGTTGCAAAATAACACATTTTTTTCGTGCTCTCTTAATATATAATTACTATGATAAATACGAATAATCACCGCGAATAATATGAAGGACAAAATGCAGGACCATTATAACAGCTCAAAAGGCCTACATCTCAACTATAAGATAATAACCGGTATTATTGAGGACAATGCTAAAGTCTTGGATTTAGGCTGCGGTTCGGGTGATTTGCTCAATATGCTGAAGGAGCAAAAGGGCATTAAGGGACGAGGCGTTGAAATAGACGAAGAAAACGTCATCAAGTGCGTTGAAAAAGGGCTTTCGGTATTTCAGGGCAATATCGACGAAGGCTTGAAGGAATATGAAGACAAATCTTATGACTGGGTGATACTTAACCAGACGCTTCAATGCACTCACAGACCGGATTACGTAATTATGGAAATGCTCAGGGTGGGCAAAAAGGTGGTAATAAGTTTCCCGAATTTTGCTTACTGGCGCATCAGGTTTCAGCTGTTTTTTGATGGCAGAATGCCCAAATCAAAAGTTCTGCCTTTTGAGTGGTACGATACGCCTAACATTCATCTTTTGACGATTAAGGATTTCAGAGAATTTTGTGTAAAAAGGGGCATTTCGGTTATTGACGAAATTTATATGACCCGAGCCAAAAGAAAATTCGGCTTTATTGATAAGCTTTTAGACAATTTCCTGACGGAAGAAGTTATTTTTATAATATCCAAATGAGATTTTGAGGAGAAAAAATGGCAAAAGCCGTGAATTGGAGCGAAGAGTTTTATGACGAGGTGATGAGCGAGGACAGCGTAAGCCCGAAAATCGCTCTCAGGACGGGTACATTGTATTATGACCACGGTTATTATGTACCGGGCGAAATTGTCGATATAAGGGTTAATCACAAAGCCGTAAGAAAAGCCCGCATTGATGCTGAAATGTATCTGAGCAAAATCAAAGACCTTGATGAACAAACGCTTTCCATGTATAAAAAACGGCTTCAGACGGCGCAAAACGCGGCAGAATTTTTAAAGAACAATTACCAGCAGGACATTAACGAAGAAAGCGTTGTAACAGTTATAACTTATGTTAATCTGCCGTTTGAAAATGAGGGCGGGATTGATGATCCGCACCTAAGTTAACTTTTGTAAAGATTTAACCTCAATAAAGGAAATTTTTTTCTTCACCTGTTTTTTATAGATGAAAAGAATTACAATGATTTAGAGAGAAGAAAATATAACGGATTCTAAAAAATCAAGGTGAAAGTGAGTTATGAGAAGCAACAGAAAAATAAAATATGTTAATAAACCGTCTAAACTTGACGGAAAACAAAAGCTTTTTCTGTTTGCGCAATCGCTAAGTTTAAAATCAGCTTCAGATTATGTTTCTATGATTTGCAGTGATAAAGAAGGGATAAGTCCTGTGGAAGTTTTAAAAAATCAGATTAGGGCAGGTCTAATAAGAGAGTTTTCTCCAAGTATTCTCAAAATGAAATCATTCGAGCATATTGTAGAAAACGTAATGCATAATCTGCAAAAAAAAGCTCTTGAAGAAGACGAATAAAACAGAGGGCACAGAAAAATTCTAATTTTTTGGAAAAATTGAATTTTTCAAACCCGACCTTAAGAAAGGTGAAAAGCAATATCGACGGCGAGGAGCCGTCGGTTTTGCTTTGACACTAGATCATGCAATATAAACAGTTTAAGCTAAATCTTGTTTGTTTTATAAAATTTTAAGCAACAGGATTTTTTGTTTGTATGAAGAAAAAAGTTGATATCGTTAAAATTTTAACAATCTTGGAGGAGCATTATCCTGTTCATGTAATGAACTCCAAATATTACGGCGAACCTTACAAGGTACTTGTTTCATGTATTTTGAGTTTGCGAAATCTTGACGAAATAACTTTTCCGGTTGCCGAAAAACTCTTTCAAACCGCAGATAATCCTAATGCAATTGCCAAAATGTCTTTGGACGAACTAAAGGTAAAAATTAAATCAATTAATTTTTATATCACTAAAGCTGAAAATATTAAAAATATTACCGACATTCTTATAGAAAAATATGACGGCAAAGTCCCTTCTGATATGGATGAGCTTTTGGCATTTAAAGGGGTCGGCAGAAAAACAGCCAACATAGTACGCTCTGTCGGATATAAAATGCCGGTTATTGCTGTTGATGTTCATGTTCATAGGATTTCCAACAGACTTGGACTTGTTAAAACTAAAGAACCGGAACAAACGGAATATGCTCTAACTAAAATAGTGCCTGACGAATACAAAAGAAAAATTAATCAGCTTTTTGTCCTGCACGGCAAAAGTATCTGCAAAAGCAGAAAACCGCACTGCGATATCTGTCCGATAATTAATTATTGCAATCAGGTTAATGTAAATATCTGACTTTCAAAACAGTGTATATGTTGATAGGCCTGCCTCATCAGTCAATATTGCTTTTATAAAAATATGATTTTGTAAATTTTTTGAAATATTTTAAACATGAAGTAGCAACAAATTTTTTGCTTAGTTTTTAATCTTCATGTTAGAAGTAATTTAATTTGTGAGAGAAGGAGAAAATATGATTAATCGCATCAATTACTCAGACGTCCTCGCCCTCAAAAATACAAGAAGACTTGATGGTGAAGAAGAAAGAAGCAGAAATAGCAAGGCAAATAATGCCGGCGTTTCTTTCAGAGGCAGCGAAGTTTCTTTAGCTCAAATCAGCGGTCAGTTAAATGATTTGACAGCTTTATTAAAACTTTATCTTGGTCAAAAACCTGCTCAAGCCGATGCAGACAACAGAAAAGAAATTAAAATCGGTATCAACGGCGGTACAGGCAGAATCGGTAAAGCTATTTTCAGACAAGTATATTCTGTTGAAGGTTTAGGACAAGGTCTTAGCAGAGTTTCTACTGAAGAAATTAACGAAAGAGCAAGAAAACAGCCTACAAAACTTAGAATCGTTGCTATGAACGTAAGTAAACCTATCAGCGAAACAGGTTTAGTAGAAGCTCTTCAGCATGACTCAGTATACGGCGATTTCCCGGGCAAACTCAGAGCACAAAGAGACAAAGCTACAGGTATTATGTATCTCTATGTCACAATGAAAGACGGACAAGAACAAAAAATCAGAATCGCTGAACAAAGAACAGTCGTAGAAAAGAAAGAAAAAGATAAAAAATCAGGCGAAGAAAAAGTAACTCCGGCTCTTCCATGGGCAGCAGAAGGCGTAGATATCGCTATTGATGCAACAGGCGCAAAAGATTACAAAAAACGCGCAGGTCTTGAACAACATTTACAAGCCGGTGCAAAGAGAGCTATTTTCTCAGCTCCTGGCGAAATCCCAACACCTGACAAAGCAGTTAGCCCGGCTGATATGCTTGACAGAACAGTTGTTTACGGTATCAACGATCACGAAATTCAAGCTACGGATAAGACATTCTCACCTGCAAGCTGTACAACAACCTGCGTAACCCCGATTATCAAATTAATGAACGAACAGCTCGGCGGCGTTGAATACATTACTATGGATACTATCCACGCTGTAACAGCTTCTCAAAATACAACAGACAAATCAGTTGCTGATAAAGACACCAAAAAAGCAACTAAGAAAAGAAGCTCTTACAATACAATTATTCCGACAACAACAGGCGCAGCAAAAGCAGCAGCATTTGTATATCCTGATATCAAGGACAAATTCCTTGCAACAGCATACAGAGTTCCTACAAATGACGGCAGCGTAGCAAACTTCACATTCGTTCTTAAGAATGATGTAACAGCCGACCAAGTCAAGAAGATGTTCAAAGATGCAGCATCTTCACCGAGATGGAAGAATATCATTGCAGTTGCTCAAACAAACGCAACATCAATAGATATGATAGGCAGAATGGAAGACTCCATCGTTGCTGTTGACAAAATCGAAGTATTCGGCAGCGGCAAAGGCAAAGGTAAAGTTGTTGTTGTTCCTGTATTCTATGATAACGAATACGGTTACACCAGAAGCTTACTTGACCTTACCAGAAAAGTCGGCGCACAAATGTACGGTATCGACTGGAACCAAGCTGATTCTTCAGTCAACGACAAAAAAGCAGTTACAGCTTAGTAACTCAAAAAATATAAAAAGATCGGGAGATGATTCTTCCGGTCTTTTATTTTTCCTTTAAACCCTCAAAATTTAAACAAAATAATGTTAATTTTTCGTAAACTTTGCCCTTTTTCATGACAATTATTTTTTTTAGATGTTTTTATACTCATGTGTGAGAAAGTTTATTATTGAGCCGAATATAGAGAAAAGGAGAGAAAAATGCGAGTCTCAAATCAAAACAACCTAAAACTAACGACTGACTTAAAAACGCAACAGTTTCATTCCAAACAGCTTGAAATGCAAACTAAAGCACAATCACCACAATGGCAAACAGGTTTTAGTTACAGCGGAGCAGAGGCTGTGAGGAACATTAGGCTAGCGGGAAATATTAATTTCGGAACAGCAGGAAATCCTGATTTTCATTACACTGCATATAGAATTGAAATAAAAAATCTTTTTGATTCAAAATTGTGGAAAGATGAAGGGTCTTTTCAGGTTGAAGTAAAAAAAGACGGAAAACAGAAATGCTTATTTATAAACGGTGAAAACAAAGGTAACGGGTTTAAAATTGAAACAGGACCTTATACTTTCTCAACATCAAGGA
>CAZEDP010000123.1:0-4964 GCA_964511035.1 uncultured Gammaproteobacteria bacterium | reverse complement strand
AGCAGGGTTTTTAGGAGTATCAATCCGTTTTACAACCTCATGCTTATAACTTTCCGGGTTTTTAGAGTACTCCGAGGGAAAGATATTTGTAAAAAACGCTTTAGTTAATTCTTCTAAAAAGTGTTTATCTTCACTTACTCCTGCAAGCTCAAAACTAAGAATCCTGTCATTTTTCTCATCTTTATCATTAAAAAATATGCCCGCAATATTATAATCGAGAACAGAAGCCAAAAGAGACAGCAATTCTTCTTTTAAAAGAGTTGTTGTTAAAACAAACTCGGAAAGGTTCCTGAATTCATTCATCAATGTCGTTTCTATTAAAGATTGGTCAAGAATAAGCTTAATCTTTGTTTGTATACTGGTAGCAGTCATAAATTTTGATTCTTGAACCTGTTTCTGCTTAGCCTCATCCGAGGCACAGGATGTTATATTAAGAAGCTTTTCAGCAGTATCAATGAGCTTATCTATATCCCTGTCTTTAGTAAGAAAGGCATCAGTGCCTGCTTTTAACCCCCAAAATCGGTCAAGTTTTTCATTTAAAGACGTAACCAATATTATAGGAATGTCTTTTGTTAAATCATCATTTTTAAGCAATCTGCATAACTGATAACCGTTTATTTCAGGCATTATAATATCGGCTATTATCAAATCCGGCAAAACCTCATAGGCTTTAAAAATTCCTTCAGCACCGTCTTTAGCTGTTATTATCTCATAGCTAAATTTTGAAAAAGAGGTTTTCAGGCTTATAAGCTGAGTTGGGCTGTCGTCTATCAGTAATATTTTTTTTCCCATTTGCAACCAATTATTAGAAACTAGAATATTTTAATCTATTTACTGCATTGTAATCAACAGGAAAAATATTATAAAATTAAGTCAATTCAGGTAATTCAAAGTGTTTAGGGGAAATAAATCAAATTTAAAAAATATGTTTAATAAACAAAACAGAGGAAATAAAAATGTTCAAGAATTTAAACCTCGATGAAAAAATAAAAATCAAGGCGAAGGTTTGCCAGGGAATACTATTATTCTTAACGATTTTTTCAGTCATAGGAGTTTACAAAATACAATTAAACAAGGAACAGCCTGTTTACTGGGGGTTGTTTTTTGTAATAACGGCTGTCATAGGGATTCTGCTCATGGAAGGGCTGAAAAAGTGGATAATCAGAACAATATCAAACCCTTTAAGCAATGCGATTTCAAGCAGCAGCACCATTACATCAGAAATAGTATCAGCCACCGTCAGACAAAAAAGCTTTGCAACAAAACATATTAAGCTTGTTTCGGAAGCAAAAGAAACATCCAATCAAATAGAAACAACTATTGAACAGCTCAAAGAAATAATAAAAAACATGCATAATTCATTCAAAGAATCAGCCGACGTTTCTAAAGCAGGATATGATTCAGCGGAGCTCAACGCAGACAAAATCAAAACTTTGAAGCAAAAAATGGAAACAATCGCGGAATTATCTTTAGAGCTCAGCGAAAACGCGCAGCACATTAACAGCATCATTGAAGCAATAGAAGACATTACCGAACAAACAAACATGCTTGCTTTAAACGCCGCAGTTGAGGCAGCAAGAGCAGGAGAACACGGAAAAGGATTTTCAATAGTCGCAGCCGAAATCAGGAAACTTGCCGACGAGAGCAAACAGGCGATGACAAAAATGACCTCGCTTATCAGCACCATAAAACAAACGACGACAAAAGCCGTTATGGCGGCAGAGGAAGGGACAAAAGAAATTGATTCCGATTTCGAGCTTGTAAACAAAATCACGCAAAACATGACAATTTTAAAAGAAGACATCCATAAAATAATGAGCTTTATTGAAAAAAGCATCACAACGTCAGAAACACAAAACAGTCAGGTCAAAGAACTGCTTCAAAAGCTTAATCAAGTTGAACAGGGGCTGAACGAATCTTCCGAAGACATACAAACCAACCTTTCAACCCTGCAAAACCTGATAAACATTTCCAAATCCTTGAAAGATAAAGTCATAGGCAGCGAAGAATACAAAACCGACAAGGCATAAAAATGGATTTTCTTGAAAATGAATTTGAAGAAATTCTGAATGTTTTTCGAGAAGAGAGCGAAGAATACATACAAAAGCTGAATCAAAATCTTCTTGAAATTGAAAAAAGGCCCTATGATATAGAACTTATCTCAGAACTCTTTCGTGAAGCGCACAGCTTAAAGGGCGCTGCGAGAATGATAGGACTGCTTGACATTCAGTCCGTTGCCCATAAGATGGAAGATCTTTTCGGCATGGCAAAAGAAGGTACGATACAAATAAACAGTTCTTTAATAGATATTTTATGTCAGGCGACCGATTGCATAGCATCAATTATAAACGAGTCCATAAAGTCAAAAGGGATGCAGCATTTTGAAGCGGCAGATGAAATGGTTCGAAGGCTTGAAGCTCAGGCTAAACAAGCCAATGAAAATCCCCCCGGACAGGCGGACGGGGAAAGAAGCTTTTTAAAAAAGAAAGAGAAGCTTATTTTTAATGAAAAAGCGAGCGCATCTAAATATTTCAGACAAATTAAAGACAAAATAGTTTTATTGAAGAGAGAAAACACCAATTCTTCTTTAATAGAGGAGCTGTTTAAGCTTGTAGTCGACCTGTTCAGTCTTATTAAAGAATATATAGAGCCCCAGACGGCAGAATACTTCAAAGACCTTAAGGCAAAACTGGAAAGCACCGTCAGAGGGAGCGGGATGCTCCTCGAAATAGAAATAGAAGAAATGGAGAGCCTTTTTGAGACATGCAGATTAAAAGCAGAAAAAGAGCTTGTTTTGGAGGCTATTCAACCCGATATAGAAACACAACAAAAATCGGACGAATCAGTTTTAATTCAACCCCCGCCGGAAACAGCCGAAAAAGAAACCGCTCTCGCGCAGCTCACAAACGCGCTTGAAGAAATTGAAAAATCCCTGTCGGAAATTACAGAAAACGAGTTCAAAAACGAAACAGGCACGACAAAAGAAAAAATCAAAACCCTGTTAAACTTCTTAAGTGACAATATTTCTATGCAGGCGGCAAAAAACGCTGCTTTATCTATACAAAAAGTCATCCAACTGCTTTATGAA
This sequence comes from uncultured Gammaproteobacteria bacterium, assembly GCA_964511035.1. GTDB lineage: Bacteria > Cyanobacteriota > Vampirovibrionia > Gastranaerophilales > CAZEDP01 > CAZEDP01. The sequence continues at coordinate 1,876 of CAZEDP010000123.1, read as the reverse complement.
CAAAAAGGACAAGCCGGCGAAGAGATGACAACCGCGGTAAAAGAAAGCTTTTTGTCACTTAAACAGATAATTCTGTCAAATGAAACCGATCCGGAGGAGTCTTATAAAATAACTCAAAGAATGGAAATAATCGCAAAAATTCTGGAGATCCCAACGGACGAAGAAGATGCGGAAAGAGAAAATGAGGAAAAAAGCGAACCGACAATCCGGCTTAATGAGCAAAAGCCTGCTGTCCTGAAAAAAAACACCAATTTAATCCCGACACAAAGAGAAAATGCGGAGTTTGACTACAAAAAGCCTGAAAACTCAACAATCAAAACACTCAGAGTTGACACTAATAAACTTGACAGCCTTGTCAATCAGGTAGGAGAACTTATTATTGCCAAAATCAAATCCAGAGAGCATATTACAGAGATAGAAAAAAGCATTAATTTACTTGAAGAATGGCAAAGAGAATGGATTAAAAACAGACAAAGCCTGAAAAATTTTGACGCAAAGATTGTAAACCTGAAAAAACTTCCGCAGGGAACCTCAATATACAACCCCAACAAAAGCGTTTATGACGTTTTTGAATCCACTGCGCAAAAAGCAGGAATGCTTCTTTCAAACCTGTCTTACTTGTACAAGACGGTTTGGGAGGACCAATCGAGGTTAAACCTTATTGTTAACGATCTGGAAGAAAAAGTAAAAAACATCAGAGTTCTTCCTCTTGCAACAATTTTTCATATGTTTCCGCGAATGGTAAGAGATATAGCCACAGAAAGGGAGAAAAAAATTGAGCTGATAATCTCGGGAAGCGAAACAAGTGTCGATAAAAAAATCCTTGAAGAAATAAAATCACCCCTGATGCACATACTCAGAAACTCTGTTGACCACGGCATAGAAATGCCGGGGCAAAGAGAAGCTAAAGGGAAAAATCCGACAGGGACGATAACTCTTTCTGCCCGCCATCTTGAAAACACTATTTTAATAGAGATTTCAGATGACGGAAAAGGGATAAGAATTGACGAGCTCAAGAGAAAAGTTCTTGAAAAGAACCTGATTACACCGGAAGAGCTTCAAAATATGAACGAAGAACAAATTACAAATATAATCTTCTGGCCCGGTTTTTCTACCGGAGAATTCACAACCGATATATCGGGAAGAGGAGTTGGGCTTGACGTGGTTTACACCAAAATAAACGAACTTAACGGCAAAGTGTCAGTGAGGTCAACTCCCGGCAAAGGGGTAAAATTTTCAATACAAATTCCCGTTGCAATGGCAACAATCAAGTCCTTTTTGGTTAGGGTAAAAAATCAAACCTTTGCATTACCGACCAGTTCAATAAAAACAACGCTTTTAATCAAGCCTTCAGATATTTTTTATAAGGGAGGCAGAGAAACAATTGTATTTGATAATCAAACCATCGGACTTCATAAACTCTCACAAATTCTTGAAATTCCCGACGAACCGATTGAGCAAAAGAAAATAATAGTGATTGTTATCGAGTCAGAAGGCACGAGCGTAGGAATAATTGTTGATAAGCTCATAGGAGATCAGGAAATTCTCCACAAAAACTTTACTCCGCCTCTTATAAGGGTAAGGAACATTGCAGGGCTTACAGTTTTGGGGTCAGGAGAATTGTGCCTAATTCTTAATATTAACGAAATTGTAAAATCCGCACTAATAATTTCAGGAAGCAGAACAAGAAGCACACCTGTAAAAAAAGAGAAAAAACAGACACAGGCGGCAAAAATATTAGTTGTTGACGATTCAGTCACTACCAGAATACTTGAAAAGAATATTCTTAAAGCAGCAGGGTATGATGTTTCGGTTTCAACAAACGGCTTAGAAGCCCTGACACAAATCCATTCCGAGAAATTCGACCTGATAGTTT
>CAZEDP010000122.1:0-4972 GCA_964511035.1 uncultured Gammaproteobacteria bacterium | reverse complement strand
GGTGGGTGAAAAGTCATCCTTTGAATGCAAATCAGTATGAGCAAAAGCCTCTGTCGATAGGAATTATTTCACCGTTCAGAGGACAGGTTGAGCTGTTGAAAAAAGCTATCAGCCAGATTTTGACGGAAGAAACCGTGAAAAAGTTTGGAATAGAAGTCGGAACGGCTCACACTTTTCAGGGAGACGAGAAGGATATTATTCTTTTATCGTTTACTTTGGCGTCAAACAGTTATACTCAAAGCCTGACGTTTGTTCAAAAGCCTAATTTATTTAACGTGGCAATTACAAGGGCGAGAAAAAGACTTATCAGTTTTATTTCGAGAGAAATTTACGACTTGCCGCACGGGCTTCTAAGGAGCTACCTTGAATATGTCGCAAAATTTTCCTCGGATAGAGCGAAAACTGATACTTTGCCGCCTAAATTCAAAAGTTCTTTTGAACAGGAAATAGCTTCAAAATGTATCGAAGAAGGTTTACATGTAATCCCCGATTTTGAATCCGCAGGATTTAAAGTCGATATGGTTATCCATAACGATAATTCAACAATCGCGGTTCTTTGCGGAGGTTTTGCACAGGATAGCGATAAGACGGCGGAAAATCAAAGTTCGGAAATTTGGAAGCAGTCTGTCCTTGAGAGATGCGGCTGGAAAATTTTAAGAATTAATTTCAGAGAATGGCATTACAGCCCAAACGCATGCATAAACAGAATCACCCAGGCGTTAAAGTAATAATGCAAAGATTTAACTAGACCGGTCCTCTATGAACCTAAAATACATTTTTAGGTTATACTCAAAGCAAATTATAATAAAATGATTTATTTTCATGAAAGAAGACGTTTTCATTAATCTTATAAAAGAAACTCTGCCCGAATCGAGGGAGTTTATCGGGGACGATACGGCTTTTATCGAAGATAAGGGCTTAGTTTTAACTCAGGATACGCTTATTCAGGACGTTCATTTTCGCCTTGAAACTATAAGCCCGTATGATTTGGGCATTAAATCAATTGCCGTTAATCTCAGCGATATAGCAGCTTCCGGCTCTGTGGCAGGGTACTGCCTGATTTCGCTGTCACTGCCGGAACATATTACGGAGGATTTTGTAAAGCCTTTTTATGAAGGAGTCAAAAAGATTTCAGAAACTTATGGCGTTAAGGTAGTCGGCGGAGACCTGACACGCGCCGAAAAAATAACTGTCAGCGTTGCTGTTGTCGGCTTTTCAAACGGTATAATACCTGCCGAAAGAAGCAATGCAAAGGTTGATGATTATGTTATCGTAACGGGACACTTCGGTTCAAGCAAAGCAGGCTTGCAGCTTCTTGAATCAAGTCTCAAATCGAGCGATGTTGTCGGGAATATTAATAAAATAACTGCTGAGACTTTTATAAACAATCATATAAATCCCGTTCCGAGGCTAAAAGAAGGCAGAGCTCTGGTCAAATTGTGTAAGAGAACGCCAGCCCTGATGGATGCAAGTGACGGACTTGCGGATGCTCTTTATAAAATCTGTTTAAGCAGTAACGTGAGCATGGATATTAATTATGCGGACATTCCTTATGAAAAAGCTCTTAATGAAGTCGCCCTGCAGTTCTTTGCAAAAGTTCAGGACTGGATTTTTTACGGCGGAGAGGATTATGAGCTTGTCGGCACCGTCAGCAGGCAGGATTTGGAAGTCATAAAACAGAATAAACTTCCCTTTAAAGTTATTGGCAGGGTTATCAACATTCATGAAATACCGGCAGTTTATGTAAATACTGATAATAAGGTTATGGAAATAAACGAAAAGAGCTTTGAGGGCAAAGTTTATACACATTTTTCTTAAAAGGATAACAGATGAAAATTACTGCAATAATCCCCGCGGCAGGTTCGGGAGAAAGATATTCAAAAACCGATAATAAACTGCTGGAAGAGCTTAACGGCAAGCCGGTTATAGTTCAAACTTTGCTTAAAATAGCTAATTCAGGGCAAATTAACTCAATTATAGTTGCAGCATCAGCTATTTTACTAAATATCCTTCCCGAATTGATTGAAAAATATAAAATCCCCAAAATCGGCAAAATAATAAAGGGAGGCGCTTCAAGGCAGGAATCTGTTTTTCTGGCTCTTAAAGCCGTTGAAAATAAGCCTGATATGGTTCTGATTCATGACGGGGCAAGACCTCTGGTTTCGGAAGAAATTCTTAATAAAGGCATTGAAACTGTTTTAACAAAAGGCAGTGCCGTATGCGCCGTTAAAGTTAAAGATACAATCAAAAGAGCGAATTCTGATAATATGGAAATAATTGAAACGCTTAACAGAGATGAGCTCTGGCAAATCCAAACCCCTCAGATTTTTCAATTTAAAGATTTGCTGCAAGCCCACGAGAAATTTGCAGGCTGTGATTTTACAGATGATTCGGCGTTAATGGAAAGAAGCGGTCATAAAGTCTTTTTATATGAAGGGTGTTATTCAAATTTTAAAATAACTACTTCAGAGGATATTATTACCGCTAAAAACCTTACATCTGTTGCTGAATAAGGCTCATATTCTCAAATATTCTTTGATTTGCTGTTTTTACGTGTTCGCCTTTGGGCATCAGCCTTATATATCTTTTGTAAGCCAGTGCGGCTTTGTCAAATTTCTTTTGTTTGTATAAAGTATTACCGATTTCATAAGCCATTTTAGCCGCTTTTGGCATGGGGTCAATACAATCGCGTATTTCCTGTATTTTTGTTTCATAGGAATAATTCTGATCCGGCTTTAGCAGAACATAATTTTCGTATTCCCAGAGCGAATCCTGATAAAATCTTTCGTCATAGGACTTATCAGCCTGATTCAAATGTTTTTTTGCTTCTTCAGGATGCTCTTTTAAATAAGACTCGAGTATTGATATTCTTTCTCTTACTGGGAATAAGCTGGCTCCCTGCAAGTTGGGCATATTTAAATATCTTTTATAAAGGCAGTAGGCGTGGCCGTAATCTTTATTTCTTTCAAGGGCTACGCCGCAGTTAAAGTATAAAAACTTTGAATTTCGGTCAATTTTCAATGCCTGTACCCAGTATTTGGAGGCATAATCAAATCTTTCCAACTTATAGCAAATTTTGCCCATATTTATCCATGCATCCTGATGAAGCGGATAAATGCTTGCAGCTTTCATATAATGTTTTAGCGCGCTTCTGAACTTTCCTCTTCTCTGAACTTTTTCAGCGTATGAAAAATGAGCATGCGCAGTTCTTTTTGATTTGCTTAATAATGAGCTTACTTTTGTAAATTCAGTCGGGGAATGGTTCATGCAGTAGCGCAGGTATAACTCATAAAACCTGTAAGCGGCAAGTTTATTTTTAATTTTTTCGTAAGCAACGGTTAAATTCAAAAGAACCGGCCCGTAATCCGGCGTAATACCGAGAGCTATATTCCAAAAGCTAATGGCTTCTCTGGTATTTCCTTCTGCAAAACTGGCATTTCCAAGGTTTAGATAGCATATTACATTATTCGGATCGGTTTTAAGTACTTTTTTCCACCATTTTGACGCTTCAGCATAGTTTCTTTGCTTAAAATAAGAATTCCCCAAATTCACGAGAGCCGGAGTAAAGTCGGGATTGGATGAAGCAAGACCGTTAAAAACATCCTGAGCGGAAATAATGTCTCCCTTTTTGTAAAGCATCATGCCCTTTTCAAAAAGGTCTTTTTTATCAGCAGGAAGCATAGGTTCATATGCTTCAGGCAAAGATTTTTGTTCCTGAGTGGTTTCAATCATTTTCTACCGTCCGAAAATCTATTCAGCCTGGAAAACCATTTTCAAAAAATCTTCATCCTGCATCAGAGAATCTGCAAGATCTTCATCTGATATTTTATATTTGCCGGTTTCAATCAAATTTGCTATTTCATAGGTTCCCGTGCTTTCAGAAAGCGAATCAAGAACCAATTTTTTGTATTTTTCAATCTCTTGATATTTGTCAAAAAGCGCTAAGGCTTCATCGGAAATTTCGGATTTATCGTCAATCTCATTAAGCGATGTTTCATAAGGATTTTTAAATGAGGACTTTTTCTCGACGCCGAGAATTTCCTGTTTCTGTTTTACCAGACTGTTGTTACTTATTATATCGTTGTTGATTATGTTATCAGCCATATGAAACGCCTTAAATTTCTACTCTGCCATTAACAGTATGTAATTAATCGAAAAATTTTTATACTATCAAATGGACAATATTTATAGACCAAATGGTCAGTTTTTTTACAAAAACAAAACAACTTATTCCTTAAAATGTGACGACGAACTCCATATCTTCAAAATCATTTTGCAATATTGATTATAGACTATCTCTAAAAAAAATAGAATAATCAACAACGACATGCGGTTTTGAAGTATTTACAGCCTAAGAGATAACCGGCTTAAGATTAATCTCCTCTCGGACTTTCAAGATCCTCTTTTAAATCCCTTAGCTTTCTGCCTATAATCATTTTGTCTGTCGGAGTACCGATATCCTCTCTTTGCATATCTTCAAGCGCTTCTATTTGGTCAGAACGGCTCATGTTTTAAATCTTCAGGAAGCACCATATGTCCTTTTCTCTTTAATGTTTCATAGTCCAAACCAAAAGACACATTTGAAGATTTAGCTTTTTGCTGTGAATACCTGATTTGAGCATTTGCAAAATTAATTTTTGAAATCATTTTCTCTCTCCTTTCCCTTCTGTATTAAATGCTTATTGAATAATCTGATATGTGATTAAAAACTGCATATTAAAAAAGTTGCTATCAAAATTACAAAATTTATTGGCAATTACAACCCAAATAAACTCAGCAACTGGATATCCGGATTAATATCAGGATTTAATATTTGTTAATAAATGCAAATTCTATTGAATATCTTATACTGTCAATTAACATTAGCCCATAAAAGTATCAATACTGCTAAAAAGTAATGAAGATGCGGAAAAATTACATTTTTCTCGCATCTTACATGATCTAGTGTCGAGGCAAAATCGACGGCTCCTCG
>CAZEDP010000121.1:0-5041 GCA_964511035.1 uncultured Gammaproteobacteria bacterium | reverse complement strand
CATTTATTTTAGTCTTTCTGAGAAGTCAAAGAAATTGTCACAGAACATTTTTGAAAATAAGGAAAAACTCGAAAAAATGAAATTTAATATGGGAAAACCGCAAGATACAGGATATTTAAACATCATGAGATGATTCAGTTCAGGTTTGTTACAAATTTAACTTAATAATTTGTAATAAATGCCCTAATTTAGATAATTAATACACAGTCTTTGTTTTTATATATATAGATACATATGTTTGGACGGCAGGTTTTGTTTAATCTTGTAAAAACGGGGTAAGGTAAACAAAGGAAAAGCATAACACAGGGAGAATTAATCGATGTCCATAGCAGCCCAAATACTTTACAGATCAAGATATATGATTGAAAACCTTTCCGTGTTTTACAGGATGTCGGTAAGATACTTTCAGAGAAACAATCCCGGTTTAACTTTCTATTTTAACATCGTAAACTCTGTTAAAAGTATTCTTTCTCTCAATACAAGGCGCAAGATTGCCAAATACAAAGTTAATCATTATCTTTACAGGCTTCATCAGATGGAGCAGATGATAAACCAGTCAAATCCGCATAATTTCGGCAGCGGAAGGAGAATAAACCAGATAAGATAAACGGAGAAGGCAAATGGGGCTATTTACCAGCCAGATTAGACTCATATTCTTAACTCTTTACAAGGATGACCTTGAATATAAGATGCAGCTTTTGTCACAGACAAAACTGCAAATACTAAATTCTTCAAATGAACTTGTAAGCGTCGGTTCGGACTTGGATCCCGATTCGCCCGAAATGAGGCTTTTGGAACAGCGACGGCAAAGGCTTGAACTGGTCAATAAAAAGCTTGATTCCCAGTTGGAAACCTATAAAACTCAGCTGGCAGCCGTTGATGCCGAAACGCAGGCAGTTACAAAAATGGTTGAAAAGAATATTCAGTCGTTTAACTATTACCGAGGCGGTGGTTAATCTATAATTTTGCAAGCGTGATGTGTTTATATATGCAACCGGCAATTTTTGCCGGCTTATTTTTTTGTAAACAAAAAATCTTTAGGCAAAATGCAACAAATTTATTATTATATTTCTAAATACTAAATTTGAATTCATGAACTGTAAATTATCCAAAAAATTCACCGTCGGTATTCTTGTCGGTCTTTTATTATTTGTTATCTGGCTTCTGGGGTTGAGGTCTCTGCTGGAAAGCATCGAAATTTTGACCTATGATTGGCGCGCCCAGTTAGCAGTTGATAATAAGCCTATGAGTTCTAAATTCAAAAAAGCCGATCCCGATATTATACTTTTGAATGCTGATGACTACTCGTTTCAGAAACTTTCAAAATATCCTCAACTTGGTATAGGCAGGTGGCCATGGAGCAGAAAAGTATTTGGCGATGTGGTCAATTTTGTTGAACAGGGAAAGCCTAAGGTAATGGCTTTTGATATTAAATTTGAGGGAATGGAAGGAGAATCAAGTCAGAACAAGATTTCGGATGCTATTTTTACCGATTCGATAAAAAATCAAAATATAGTTCTCGGAATTGCGCTTACCAGACCGGCATTGTTTATTTCCGACAAAGAAAAAATCAATGGTTATTTAAAAATTCTAAATACCCAAAAAACGCAGATAGAATATTTTCTTTCTCTGATAGGTTTTTTTGACAGCGGCAAAACAATATCGGAACAGGACAGGAAAGGTATTCAAAAAGTTGTTGATTATTTTTTAAGCAGCAAAAACAATTCCAAAGCGGCAAAAACTTTCGGAACGAATATGAAAACCCTTCTTGATAATTCACCGGCCAATGCTGCCGATAAGGAAAAATCCCTTAATTATTTAAATAACTATAAGAAAAAATTATTGGAACGGCAAAAAGAGCTTTTAAAGGAAGAAAAAGCTTACAATGGCGCATTAAAGGGTTGCAGATACGAATTTCTCGAGAAAAAATTTGCCGGATATGTTGATGCGCCAAGTCTTCAAAAAAATCTGATTTTAAAAGTTGATGACAGTGCGGTTAAAAACATGAACCCCTGTTCTCAAACAAAGACATCACTGTTTGATAATATAACTTTCTATAATTTCAGCTCAATTTTGAATTCGCTTTTGGAAAATACCAGCAGTGTAGGTGTTATTAATTTAAAATCAAGTGAAAACTCAACGGCAAGATATCATGTGCCTCTTTACAGAGTAATAACAAAAAACGAAACTTTCTATTTGCCGTCTCTTCCTTTGGCAACAATTTTATCCGTACTGCCTGAAAAAGAAAAACAAACTGTAATTCTGAAAAAAAATAAAATAATAGTCGGTAAAAGAGAAATTCCCGTTGACAGTAAAGGCAGATTTTTAATAAATTGGCACGGTAAAGGCGGAACGTATAAAGGAATTTCCATTGCTAAAGTTATTTTGACCGTTGCTTATTCCAAAGGGCTTATAAAAGAAATCAGCGATTATGACAAAATTTCACCCGAGGAATTTAAGGACAAGATAGTAATAGTCGGACAAAATTCAACCGGAAGCGATATTCATGCAACAACTATGGAAATGGCATATCCAGGTCCTGAAATAATAGCAACGGCAACGGATAATATTTTAAATGATGCCGATAAAACAAACCCGATGGCAAGGAAATTCATAAAAAGGCTTCCTCCTGCGGTGGATTTATTAATTGCGCTAATTTTCTGCGGAGCGGTAATAGCCTTCAATATAAGAGCAAAATCAATATTAGTCAGCGTATATTATTCAATGCTTATTGCATTTTTGTTTATACTCCTCTCTATATTCTTATTTGTTAATCCTTCGATAAGATTGTCGGCAAACATGGTCTATCCGTTAATATTTATGTCACTTGCGGCAATCGGAAGCTATATTTATAAAATTTACATTAAAGAACACGAAAAGAAAGAAGTCGAAAACCTGTTCGGTAAATTTCTTTCTCCTCAACTTCTTAATGTCTTATTAAAAGATCCCAGACTTGCCGCTCGGCACGGAAAAAGAAAAATGATGACAGTGCTGTTTTCAGATATTAGAAATTTTACAACTCTTTCCGAAAACACTTCACCGGAGAAAATCATAGAACAGCTTAATGAATATATGACCGAAATGGTTGAAATAGTCCTTAAAAACAACGGTACTTTTGATAAATACATAGGGGATGCCGTAATGGCGTTTTACGGTGACCCCGTTCCGATGCATGACCATGCTTTGATGGCTGTAAAAACCGCCCTTGAAATGATGGAAAGCCTTAAGGGGCTTAACGAAAAATGGAAAGAAGAAGGTAAGCCCGAATTGGATATAGGACTGGGTATAAACACGGGTGATATGATTGTGGGGCATATGGGTTCGCCAAGATTGCTTGATTATACTGTTATCGGGGATAATGTCAACCTTGCATCAAGGTTGGAAGGACTTAACAAGGAGTATAAAACTCATATTATAATCAGCGAAGCCACCTATAATGACGTAAAAGAGGAGGTTGACGCTGTTTATCTCGGTGAATGCACCGTGAAAGGTAAAGCCATACCGATAAGAATCTATGAAGTCAAAGGCTTGAAAAGTGTGTAAATGCTTTTTTGTCATTCTGTTAACATTCATTATAGGCTGTTTTCAGATTTCTCTTGCAGATGAATATGCCGTTGTTAACATCAAAGCTCATATATACCACAAAACTGACTGTAAAAAAGCGCAAAACTGTAATTCCTGCATAAAAACTTCCAGACAAAGAGCAGTTGAATTCTACAATGCAAAACCCTGTAAATTATGTTACAAAGTCAAAAAAGCTCAAATTAAGCACACAAAAAAACATAAGCATAAGAAAAAGCACAAGAAAAAATCGTCTAAACACAAGCCTTGATGTACTTATTCAAAAAATCAGGCAGCTCAACCGCCTCGTTCGGTCCGGTTATGATTTCCCAATCAGGCAGTTCTTCTTCAATTTCGGCTTTTAGGCTGTAAGCATAGCCTGGAATAATCATTTTTCTGTGATTTATTAATTCCGTGATTTTGTATTCGTTTACTGCTTTTTTAATTATTTCTCCGGTAAATTTATCAGCCGCCCATGCAGTTAAAACGCTCATGCCGTCCGAAGAGGTAATCAAAAGATAAGCAGGTATGCCTGATGATTCAATTTCGCTTACAACCGTGAAATAGGTCAAAGCAAAATTCGTAGTTACAATAACCGGTGAACCCTTGTCGGGTTCCCCTATCGGATAGACTTTAGCATCTATTTGCAGGGGTTTTTCGGGGTCTATAAAAATATTTTGTCTCAAAGTCAAAAGAGAATATATTGAAGCCTCGTTAAAGAAATCAAGAACGATTGCATTTGAGTATTTGCAGATTAAAGAACCGCAAATAAGAGTTTTGTCTATGACATCATGATCTTTGAGCTTGATTTCGTCCAGAAAAGTTATAACAGGAAAGCCTGCGGGCTTAAATTTACTCTCGACAGCAAGGCGTCTGATGTATGTCAGGTTTTCTATCAATTCAGAGCTTTTAATAGGGCTCAAATTTAATACAAAATTATTCAAGCCTTTTGCTGAAAGATTTGCCGATAACTCTGTCAATGATGCAATATTCTGTGAAGAAATCACAAGCGGTACGGAAAAGTCTTTTTGCAGGGATAATAAATTTTCTTCCGATGCGTCTTTTAAATAAACAAGCGGTCTGAAGTCTTTAACTTTTTCCAGAGTTTGTTTAAGAAGCTCAAAATCAGACGAAACCAATATCAAGGGAACATTTAAACCGCATATTTTTTCTGCCTGTGCTGTGAATGCTTTGTTATTTTTTAAATCGTCATATAAAGCAACTGCAGAAACTTTAAGGTTTTCTCCCACTCTTTCAACGCAGTAAGAAGCAATTTGTGATAATTTTTTGTCAAAATCCTTGTCCGATGAGACTATTTTAACTGCAATACAGGTCGGATTAACGAATTTTTTATCATGGCGGAAAAGTACGATTTCTCCGCCTATTTTAAACTCATTCTCTTTCGGACCGAATATTACCTCCTCTTGAGGCTTTCTCAGTGAATCTTCAAGTATTTCTTTTAATTCATCAGGCAAATATT
>CAZEDP010000120.1:0-5083 GCA_964511035.1 uncultured Gammaproteobacteria bacterium | reverse complement strand
CTTATGAACATGATGGAGTTGAGTACTGGTTGGCAAGAGAACTTCAGGAGTTGCTCGGCTATGCAAAATGGCAGAATTTTGAACTGGTTATTAATAAAGCAAAAACGGCGTGTGAAACAAGCGGTCAGCAAATAACAGATCATTTTGCCGACGTCGGTAAAACGATCGATATGCCCAAGGGGGCTAAAAAAGACATAGGCGATATAATGCTTACACGCTATGCATCTTATCTTATCGCTCAAAACGGTGACCCAAGGAAAGAAGAGATTGCTTTTGCGCAAACTTATTTTGCGATTCAGACCAGAAAACAAGAAATTTTAGAAGAAAGAATTGCGCTTACCGAAAGGTTGCAGGCAAGAGAAAAATTAACAGCTACGGAAACAGAACTTTCAGGACTAATTTATGAACGCGGGGTTGACGGTCAAGGGTTTGGAAGAATAAGAAGCAAAGGTGATTGCGCTTTGTTTGGAGGGAATACAACACTTCAAATGAAGAAAAAATACGGAGTACCTGAAAATAGGGCATTGGCGGATTTTCTGCCGACAATTACAATCAAAGCTAAGGATTTGGCCGCTGAAATTACGAATTTTAATGTAAAAAAAGAAAATATAAATGGTGAATTTCAAATAACAAATGAACATGTTAAAAATAGTTCCGATGTTAGAGAACTGCTTGGAAAAAGTGGCATAAAACCCGAAAATCTTCCTCCTGAAGAAGATATAAAGAAACTTGAGCGAAAAGTTAGGTCAGGTGAGAAACAAATAATTAAAGATTCTAAAAAATTCAAAGCTATTACTAAAAATAGCGAGGAAAATATAAATGAACAGTAAGCAAAAAACTTAAAAACCTATCATGCGCCTGTAGCTCAGTAGGATAGAGTGACGGTTTCCGAAACCGTAGGTCGTGGGTTCGATTCCCGCCAGGCGCATTTTTTCTTGTCATTAGGGAAAAATTTGCTGTAAACAGGTTATTTTTTCAGATATACTTTAACTGAGGCAAAAATTAAATAAGATTTTTCAAATGAAAACTATCAATCCGGGTTCAATATATCTTGCTCTGGCGGCGAGTATCTGGGGCGGAATGTATGTAGTGAGCAAAGTTGTTCTTGCCGTGATACCTCCGTTAGAACTTGTATGGGTCAGATATGTTACGGCTTTGATTTCTCTCGTAATAATCAGTCTTGTTATGCGCCAGTCGTGGAGAATTCAAAAAAGAGATTTGCCTTTGATAGCTCTGGTCGGTTTTATCGGTTACTTTATATCAATATGGACTCAGTTTCTCGGCACAAAACTTTCTTCAGCACAGATGGGTTCCGTGATAACCTCCACAACTCCGACTTTTATGGTGATTTTCGGACATTTTTTGCTGAAAGAAAAAATTACAACGGCAAAAACGCTGTCTGTTTGTCTTGCTACATTGGGAGTTTTGCTGATTGCAAAAGGGAGTGTCGTTGAATCTCCAATGCTTGGCATGGTTATATTGATGATTTCAGCGGCGGCATGGGCATTAATGTCCGTTCTTGTTAAACTCGTCCCTAAAAATTACCCGCAGTTAGTCGTAACCGCCTATGCAATGCTTACGGCAACAGTGGTTATGACTCCTTTTGTAGTTCCGGAAATCAGGCTTGAACATTTCGGCATGCTTTTAAATCCTGTTATTTTCGGAGGAATTTTATATCTCGGAGTTATTTCAACCGCTGTGGCTTTCTTTTTGTGGAACAAAGGCATGCAAACGGTAGATGCGGGCAAAGGAGGAGTATATTTCTTCTTTCAGCCTCTGGTCGGAACTTTGCTCGGCTGGCTTATACTTGAAGAGCAAATAACCGCAACATTCTGGATTGGAGCTTTGCTGATACTGGCAGGAGTTCTTGCGGCTATAAAAGACTAAGTATCTCTTCAAGTTTTCCGGTTTCGATAATCGCTTTTATTTTGCCATACATCGAATCCAGCTCATCACGATTCAATTTTTCAAGGTATTTGTAACTTTCGGGAATCTGAACGTCACTTGAACTTACGGTTTTTACAAACCCGCCGTTTAGCAGGACAAATTCCCTGTAGCTTTCCAAAATTTTATTCAAATCTTCTGATATTCGAGAGGGTTTTCCTAAGAAAAACCGGCAGTCTTTGTCGAACTTCGGGAGATATTCAATCAGAAAATCAATATTTTGAGTAAAATTAATATCCTTCAGCTGTTCTTCACTAACTCCGACATAGGGATTGCCGCTGATTTCCTTGGGATTATCCTTGAAACGGTAAAGGATATAAGCTCCCCAGAGAATGCAGCCCAAATAAAAACCCGCGTTGTTGTTTATTATGTTCATTAGAGCAGGTTCAAAACGGCTGAAATGAAATTTCTTTTGATGCGGTGATTTATATTTTGAGATTTCAAAAGCAACCGCTTCGACATTTTCTCTCAAATCATAAACATTTGGTCCGAACCCGGGATCAAACGGGACAGATTTCTCAAAATTCGGCATATATTCCTCTTTTTTCGCTTAAAACTTTACTTCAGGAACGGCTGTTTTTGATTCCTCAACCTGAAAGTATTCTCTTGATTTGATGCCTGCCATGCCTGCTATTATATTGGTCGGGAACATCCTGACATTAGCGTTTATTGCTTTGACTGATTCGTTATAGTCCTTCCTTGCAACGGCGATGCGGTTTTCAGTGCCTGCAATTTCATCCTGAAGAGCAATAAAGTTCTGATTTGCTTTAAGCTGCGGATAATTTTCGGCTATTGCAAGCAGTCTTGATAATGCACCGTTAAATTCGGCATTAGCCTGATTAACACCTTTAACATCACCTTTTTTAACTGCTCCTGCAAGTCTTGAACGTGCGTCGGCAACAGCGATAAATATCTGTTTTTCGTGTGAAGCATAACCTTTGACGGTATTTACAAGGTTAGGAATTAAATCACTCCTTCGTTGGAGCTGGTTTTGAATTTGCGCCCACTGTGAATTTACGCTTTCATCAAGTACCTGAAGCTTATTGTAAGTTCCCAAAAAGCTTCCTGCAATCATAAAAAGTACAAGACCTACTGCCAATAAAATAATTAAACCCTTTTTCATCTCTTATTTCTCCTTGTTGTCAAGTTTATCAACGTATTTCAATAAATAATCGGTTGTATCAATCAGTTTTTGTATTGTTGCGTCAAATTCGCCTTTTTGCAAAGCCTTTTGATTAGTCCTGAAAGACAGGATTTTGTGGAATAAATCTTTTTCAATCTCGGCAATTTCAGAAATTTTAGTTATCACGTCGGGGTGTCTTGCCGGAACGGATGAATTTTTCAGCTTTAAAACTGCTCTGAATAGTGCAACGAAAGTTTTTGAACTCGTTTTAATAAGATTTTCAACAGCATTTTTGTCGCTGTTTTTGCCTAAGTACGTCTGCCTTAATCTGATGAGTAGATTCTTAATTTCATGCTCGCACTGCAGTCTTAGGTTGGAATAGTCAATTATCAGAGGGCTGACAATGTCTTCACCATATAGAATCCTGTGTCTGTCTTTAATATCAGAATATTCTATCGGATAAATGTCACAGGAATTAAACCACTCTTCCTTATCCATAAAAATCGGCAGGGGGTGCTTAGTCTTTTGCCAATTTTTTATTGCGGAAGCAGAGTCTTTTAAATCCCGAGCAGTCAGTTTGTCAATGACGACCATTACATTTATATCCGAAAATGCATTGTCGCAGTCATCTACTGCGCATGAGCCGTAAAGCACTACCGAAGTCAGCCTTTCTGCAAAGATTTGTCTTAGTTTTTCGATTAATTCATTTGTTAATTTGTTTATCATTACCATCCTCCTGAGGCTCCGCCTCCTCCAAAACCGCCTCCCCCGCCAAAGCCGCCAAAACTGCTTCCTCCAAAACTGCCGCCTCCTGAATAACTTCCCCTGAAATCACCGAATACGGGGAAAAACATAAAAATCCTTCCTCTTGTTATCACAATAAGAAAGAAGAAGATAAGAAATATAACAAGCGGATTAACTTCTGATGAGCTTGAGGGTGCGGGTATGTTATAGTTTCCTGAAATTGTCACTCCGTAACCTTTTGCTATTGCCGAAACCACGGTAGAAGTGCCGTAAATAATGCCTTTTGAATAATTACCCTGCCTGAAATAAGGAAGCATGTATTCGTCCCTTATTCTGCCGGCATGCGCATCGGTAAGATAGCCTTCCAGTCCGTATCCGACTTCTATTCTCATTTTTCTGTCATTGGGGGCAACTACAATGACAGCTCCGTTATCCTGCCCTTTTTGTCCGATTTTCCACTGTCTTCCGATTGCCAATCCGATATCTTCAATCGGATAGCCGTCGAGGGATTTTAGAGTTACCACAACGACTTCCGAACCTGTTTTACTTTTAAGCTCCTGAATTATACTGTCCAATCTCGGAACTTCGTCCGAGGCAATTACTCCCGCGAAATCATTAACATATCCGACAGGGTTTGGCGCGGTAAATTCCGCAAAAGCAAGCTGTATGTTTGTAAAAATAAAACATACTGTTAATAAAATAAATATAATCTTATTTATGTTTTTGCTTAATTTTCTCAATATCAGCAGTATTTTTGCTTCACAAAATAATTATAAGCTAAATAATTTTACTGATTCGATTCTTTATTTTTATCAATCATTTTCTGAAAGTCTGAAGGCTTGATGTCACTGACGAATTTTCGGAATTCTTCAGCTTCGACTTCGTCTCTTTCTTCGTTTGTCGAAATTGTACCCTCTGCGACTACCTTTGGTGATATGTAAATCTCACTGTCGGTTTTCATTGCAAGCACAATGGCATCCGAAGGACGAGAATCTATATTATATGTTTTTCCTGTTTTGTCTTTTATAAATATATTGGCATAATAAGTGCTGGAATTGATATCGGTGATTTCAATCTTTTCAACCGTACAGTCAAGTGTTTCAAGCAAATTGCATATCAGATCATGAGTCATCGGTCGTTCCGTTTTGATATTTTCCATTTGCCTTATCATTGCGCTTGCTTCGGCTGTTCCAATCCATATAGGCAATGCCCGCCTGTTTTCCTCGTCGCTTAGCACTATAATGGGAGTACCTGACTTTGTATCGAGGGCTA
>CAZEDP010000119.1:0-5143 GCA_964511035.1 uncultured Gammaproteobacteria bacterium | reverse complement strand
TCCCTGTCCGACATCCAGGGCTCTAAGGGCAATATGAATGGCATCAGTACCGGATGCAACACCTACAGCTTTTTTAACGTCCAGATACTGAGCAAATTCCTCTTCAAGAGATGTGACATTTTTCCCGAGTATATAGCTGCCCGATGCCAGAACTTCCAAAACGGCACTTTCCAACTCGGATTTAATTTGATTATACTGCTCTTTCAAGTCTATTATAGGAATCATACCCACCCCTGTCTTATATTCACTACTATAATAATATCACAACCGCGTCAGAGTTTGGATATGCTCTTTATAAAATCTTTATAAGGGGTTTTACAAGAGCAAATTTTCAGTTACCCTGCCTGATTAAAGATAAAATAAACTCCGAATACAATCAAAAGCAGGCTGAACACCAGCTGAAGATGCTTTGATTTAATTCTCACCGCGGCGCGGGAGCCTAGATAACTGGCGGGAAAAACTCCCAAACTAAGATTCAGCGCAAGAAGCCAGTCTATATGATTAAGTTTCCAATGTACAAGCGTTCCGGGCACAGCAAAAAACGCGACACAAAAGAGAGAAGTTGCGGCGGCTTCCTGCATTGACAGCCCGAATAAAATTATAAATGCCGGCACAAGAATAATGCCGCCTCCTATTGCAAGAAATCCAGACAAAAATCCCGCAAAAAATCCTGCAAATATCGAAAATATCAGTATTTTAGAGGGGGTGTATTCTTTGATTTCCGTACATTTTATTTTGTACAAAATTCTAATCCCTGTTAAAACGACAAAAACACCCGTTAAAACCATTAATAAATCCCCGCTGACGTATTTCGTGGCAAATGCACCGAGAATTGTCGCAGGAAGTCCGCTTAAAACCGTAATAAAAGCAATTTTTCTATTTACAAGGTTATTTTTACTGTATCCCATAACTCCTGCAAACGATATCGGAATAACGGCGGGAAGCGGCGAAGCAAGCGCAATCAGACTGGGTACTGCAAAAAATGTTTTCAGCAGGGGAGTGCATATCATACTGCCGCCTATGCCGAACATGCCCGACAAAAAGCCGATAAACAGCCCGAGTAATATGT
The DNA here is from genome assembly GCA_964511035.1 of uncultured Gammaproteobacteria bacterium. Lineage (GTDB taxonomy): Bacteria > Cyanobacteriota > Vampirovibrionia > Gastranaerophilales > CAZEDP01 > CAZEDP01. The sequence goes on along the minus strand of CAZEDP010000119.1, from coordinate 4,074 downwards.
ATTTGAGAGAAATAATATCAAACATCAGCTTTATGAGTTTTTTGATTTCATTAATTCATATTTCAGTCTTATAATTGTCCAAGGTGAAGGTAAGTTTGTATAACTCCAGCCATTAATTACTGCAATATCGTCAAACATATCTAATAACAACCTATCTCTGTCATAAGGTAAATTGTCATTTTTTCCTTTTTCGAATAATTCGGGTTCAATTGTAAATAATGCAATCAAAATATCTTTTGTTGACGGTTTTTTGTTAAATTTTTGAAGTGAATGAAGTTTATGAATACTGCAACCTAAATGAACTTCAAAAAATATAAGAGCTTTTGTGTAATGGAGACGATGTTTGCTGTAATCCGATATATTATAATGTGCAATGCAATTTCGTAGTTTTATAAGTTCACCTTTTCTTATTTTAACTATGTTCAAATCATCAGGTTCATTTAAGTAAAAGGCTTTAGTAAGTTTTTTGTTTGCATGAAATGCCTTTATATCGACCAATATTTTTAATAAATCACTAAGGTAAAGGACATTTATAGATTTTTCAAGTTTTTGACTTGGTGTTATGTTACTGATGTGAATTTTTTGTAATATTAATTCTCCTTTCTTGCCTTTGTATTTTTCTTTTATATCTGTTCTCAGAAAGAAATTAGAAAATTGCCCATAACCTCTTTCTCCGTGAACTATTCTAATTGAATTGAATAAATTTTGCTTTATTACAATTTCAAGTTCCATTAATCTTCTGTATAGTTTACTGAATTCAACAGAATATTTTTTGTGCATACACTTCCTAAATAAACTGATAACTTGAATTTCTACTCAAATATGCTAACATGTAAATGTAACCTTGTACATTTGTACAAGAATATATGGTAATCACCCGCAAGGGTTCCATGGTTACAAAAATGGGATAAACACACCTTCGGGTGTGTTTTTGTATTAAAGAAATAAACTTATTTCTCAACCCTACTTCATGCCCTTCTTTTTCATTCTGTCAAAGATACCGTCAACTAGTCCGTCGGGCAAATCATTATAAATCCCGTCAAAGGGTGTTATCTTAACAGTGCTGGTTTTGTCGGTTTCGGGAATGACCGTAATATAGAGCCCCTTAGAATTATTATAAATCGCATTGATTTCACCACTCTCCGCATTAAAGCCTGATATTTGGATTTTCGGCTCATTGAGCGCGTTTAATGCGGACATAAATGCCGTTAAATAATCCAGCTGAAAATCCTTCATATAATCTGAGAGAGAAATATTTTTTTCAACCGGAGCAGAACTTTTTATAACAGGCTGTACTGGCTTTTCGGCAGGTTTCTCCTGCGGTTTTTCAACAGAACTTTTTTCGGGAGAAAAGAGCGATTTAGGAATCATCAGAGACTGCGAAGTTTTTGGCTGGGGCGTATTTTGCGCCTTAACCTGAAGAGAAAACATAACTGTCAAAGCGAAAATAATTAAAACTGAAAAATACTTTTTAAAATTCATAATCATGTTTCCATCCAGTTTGCGCCGTAAGCCGTATCGACGACCAGAGGTACAATGAGGGGTTGTGAAAGTTCCATGCATTCTTTTACAAGTTTTTCGACCGCTTCAATTTCGTTTTTAGGCATTTCGAGAACCAATTCATCATGAATCTGGAGAATAAGTTTGGATTTATAGGTGCTTTCCTTGAGTTTTTCGTGCAGTTTAATCATTGCCAGCTTAATCAAATCCGCGGCAGTTCCCTGAAGCTGGGTATTAAAAGCGGCTCTTTCCGCAAATTCCCTCACGGCTTTGTTTCTGCTTGAAAGTTCTTCACGCAGATAGCGTTTTCTGCCGAACATCGTAAAGGCGTAGCCTTTGCTGTAAGCCTGCTGAATAGAGCTTTCGATGTAGTCTCTGATTTTCGGGTAAGTATTAAAATACCTTTCTATGATTGATTTCGCTTCTGCGGTGGAAATTCCCAAAGTCTCGGACAGCCCGTAACTAGTTTGACCGTATAAAATGCCGAAGTTTACGGTTTTTGCCGCCCTTCTCATATCTTTATCAACCTTTTCAATAGGCACATTGAAGATTTTGCTTGCGGTATCGGCGTGAATATCTCGTCCTTTTTCGAAGGCATTAACCAGCGTAGGGTCTTTAGAGTAATGGGCAAGCAGTCTCAGCTCTATTTGGGAATAGTCGGCGGAAAATATAAGGGAATTTTTTCTGTCTTCAGGTACAAATGCCGCCCTTATGCGGTTGCCGAGTTCGGTTTTTATGGGGATGTTCTGCATATTCGGATTGCTGCTTGACAGTCTGCCGGTTGTTGTTATTGTCTGGTTGAAACTCGTATGTATTCTGCCGGTTTTGGGGTTTACCAGAAGCGGCAGAGCATCGATGTAAGTTGATAAAAGCTTTGTCAAATGCCGGTGTTCAAGGAGCATGTCAGCTATGGGATGTTCGTCCTTAAGCGATTCAAGAACTTTTGCACTTGTGCTGAAGCCGGTTTTTGTTTTACTTTTTTTGGAAAGCTTAAGCTTCTCAAAAATTATTTCCGCAACCTGTTTTGTGGAGTTTATATTGAACTTTTCACCCGCTTCGGAATAAATATTATTTTCGATTTTTTCAACCTGTGCTTTGATTTCATCGGAAAGTTTTTTCAAATAAGGAATGTCAATAGACATGCCCGTTCTTTCCATATCCGCAAGAACGGCAATCAAAGGCATTTCAATATTATAAATCACGCCTTCCTGACTTGGGTCAATTGTTTCCGCATAAAAACCCGCAAGCTCAATTGTGCTTTTAGCGTCTGCTTGAGCATATTCAGCCGCATCCTTAACGGGAACTTTATCCATGGTTATCTGATTTTTGCCTGTGCCTATCAGTTCCTCAATCGGCTTCATATTATAGTTAAGGTAAGCCAATGCCTGCTGTTTTAAACCGTGTTTATAAGACGGATTTCTTATGTAGCTTGCAATCATGGTATCTAAAATTACGCCGTCAAGCTCTATATCATAGTTTTTGAGGACATTTATTTCGTATTTGGCATTTTGCAGGACTTTATAAATATTTTTATCCTCAAGAATATCTTTAAGCCCTTTCAAAACCTCATCAACCGGAAGCTGACTTCCGCTTTCGTGTCCCACCGGTATATAAACCGATTTTGTGAGTTCTTTCTTCAGCTTGTCAGTATCTATAACTCTTTCATTTTCTACTGTGATACAAGGATTATAGGCAAAAGACAGTCCGACGATTTTCGCTTCAAATACATCAAGGCTTGTGGTTTCTGTATCGAGCGAAAATACTCCGCAGTCTTTTAATTCGCCCAACAGTTTTTTAAATGCCCGTTCATCGCTAATTATATTACCTTCTATCTGCACGTATTCGGTATCTGATTCCGGAGCTTCGAAAACAGGCTCTTGGGTAAAACTTAAAGATAACTGTCCCTGAAATGAGCTTTGAGGAGCAGGTTTTTTGACCGGCGACAAAAGTTTTTCCGAAATTTCCAAAGTTTTACCGTTATTAAAAGGTGCCATAAGCGTTGGAAGCTGTTTTAGAAAACTTCTGAATTCAAGTTCTTTGAAAAAGTCCGTTAATTTTTCCATATCGGGAAGAGTTAGATGTGTATGCTCGAAATCAAAATCTATCGGAACGTTTCGGTCAATGGTTGCAAGATATTTGCTTTTTGCAGCCATTTCTTTGCCGTTTTCCAATTTTTCTTTCAGGCTTTTAGAGGTTATTTTATCAATGTTTTCGAGGACGTTTTCAACGCTTCCGAACTCTTCTATTAGCTTTACGGCAGTTTTTTCCCCAATTCCCTTAACGCCGGGGATATTATCAGAGGAGTCTCCGCTTAAACCCTTTAAATCAGTTATATTTTCTGGCCAAACACCCATTCTGTGATGCACGGCTTCTCTGTCGTATTCCGTAAGCTCGCCCTGCGAGGGTATCAAAACCCTTATATGCTTGTCTTCGTCAAGCAATTGAAAAGCGTCCCTGTCGCCAGTCAGTATAAGCGTTTTATGACCGAGTTTATGGGCTTTTTCTGCTATTGTGCCGATTACGTCATCCGCTTCATAGCCCTGTACCTGAAAGACCGGTATATCAAAAAGTTTG
>CAZEDP010000118.1:0-5222 GCA_964511035.1 uncultured Gammaproteobacteria bacterium | reverse complement strand
TCGTTATTTTGCGCAAGCAATTCATAATTAATGTCATTTTTATCGGGTACTTTAGAGAAAAACCCCTTGTTTAATTCAAATCTGGAATTTCCGGCATCATCATATTTCAATCTTTCGATGAACTTCCTGAGCAAAAATATCTGATATTCTCCGTTAAACATTTTTCTTTTGCCTTCGCTGTCCTTTTCAGGCAATTCATAAGGCTGTTTTTGAGATTTATTGATAATGCTTTTAAATTTGTTAATGAAATTATCTGCATAATTAAGGCTAAATCTGCCAAAGAGCTTATGTTCAGTTTTTTTATCTTCAAATCCCATCTCTTCGGGTTTATGCTTGGTAATAAATTTAACTCCGCTCGCATCCATTCCCCAATCACCGACAACGGCAAGGACGTTAGCAGTACCTTTAGCGTTTCTGTTCGGGAACAATTCATCAAAGTTTTGCTGAACTGATGCATCAAGCGCGCCGGTTTTTTCTATATGACCGTGCTGGTCGCTCATAGCAAGAATATTTACCTGTGCAGATTTGAAGTTTATTTTCATTATTAACCGGATATAAATCTGACTTACAATAAGCAAAGGTGCCTGAATAAAAAAAATTGCTTTTAAAAGCAACTTTTGTGAAAAATCATTTACATATGTTTATAAAATTTACAAATTATCCAGAACCGCCTGTCTCATTACATCAACGGGGGCATCCCGATTAATCCAAAGCGACAATGCTTTCGCGCCTTGCAGGACGAGCATTTCCACGCCGTTTAATGTTGCAAGCCCACGATTTTTGGCATAATGCAGGAGTCTGGTTTCCTGCGGCCTGTAAACCAAATCATATACCAGCGCATCCTGCGGCAGGCTTTCGACTGATTTTTTGGTTATAGGCGAGATATCCTGATTATTGCCCTGCATGCCGACAGGCGTTGAATTTACAACGATTGAGGCATAGCTTAAATCGGCGAATTCGTTAAATTCTTTTATTTCTATGCTTGTGAGGGGGAAATTATTAGCAATGGCGTCTTTTAGACTTGTCGCTTTCCGTTCATTCCTTGAATAGAAGGTTATATGCTCAAGTCCCATTTGCGCCAGGCCTACTGCAACAGCACGGGCTGCTCCGCCCGAACCCAGAACGGCCGCTCTTTTAGACTGTAAATTCTCTCTGATGCCTGTAGGAATAGCTTCAACAAACCCGTAAACATCTGTGTTATAGCCGTGAAGATTTTTCCCCTCATCTATTATTACTGTATTAACCGCTCCTGCGATATTAGCAATGTCGTCAACAGAATTTAAAAGAGGGGTTATCCAGACTTTAAGAGGTATTGTAATATTAAAGCCCGTAAAATCTTGCACTTTTAAATATTTAACCTGACTTACAAGGTCTTCCGGAGGAGTTTCCAGTTTATAATAATGCCCTTCAATGCCGAGATATTTTAATGCCGAATTGTGCATGTCGGGAGAAAGGGTATGGTTTAACGGATAGCCTATCACGCCGAGTTTAATCATTTTGTCCGCCTTCTTCAAGCTGTTCGTATTTGCATTCTTTCGATGAGCAGGCTATTTTGTTGCCTTTTTTGAGAATTTTTCTTACAAGCATCGAATTGCATTTCGGGCAGAAATCCCCGGTAGGCTCGCTCCACAGAGCAAAATTGCAGTTCGGATATTTGTTGCACCCGTAAAAGATTTTTCCGTATCTTGATTTTTTCTGAATTATATCCCCATCGCAGCCTTCCTGTGGGCATTTTACACCTGTTTTCTTTGCGTATTTTTTTCTGAATTTGCAGTCCTGATTGGTGCAGGCAAGGTAATCGCCAAATCTGCCGTATTTTATGACCATAGCAGAGCCGCACTGTTCGCATACTTCTTCCGAAGGTCTGTCTTCGGGAGCAGGTTTAAGGTCTTTTGTCAGCGGCATCGTTGTCTTGCATTCGGGATAACCGGTACAGCCTAAAAACTGACTTCCCCAACGGCTGGTTTTGATTGCCATGGGTTTTCCGCACTCGGTACAAACCTGTTCAGAAATGACCGCAACTTTTTCAATATTTTTCTTGGCATTTTTGAGAACTTCTGCAAAAGGAGTGTAAAAATCGCCGATAACCGTTTTCCAGTCAGCTGATTTTTCCGCTATATCATCAAGTTTGGTTTCCATTGCGGCAGTGAAATGCACATCGACAATTTCGGGAAAATTCTTAACCATAAGCTCATTGACGGCAAAGCCCAGAGGGGTAGGAATTAAAACCTTTTCTTCCTTAAGGACATATCCTCTTTCCTGAATCGTTGCAATGGTCGGCGCATAAGTACTCGGTCTTCCTATGCCGAGTTCTTCAAGTGTTTTAACGAGCGTTGCTTCTGAAAATCTTGGCGGCGGCTGGGTAAAATGCTGTTTGGGCAAGAGATTTTTCAATTTTAAAACATCGCCTTTTTCCAAGTCAGGAATAGATTTGTTTTTTTCTTCTTCTTCCCTGTCGTCATAGACGATTAAAAAGCCGTCAAACGTTATTTTGCTTGTACTTGCCTTAAATTCATAGCCTTCGGCTTCAATATCAACCGTAACCGTTTTTACGGAAGCGCATTCCATTTGGCTGGCGACAAATCTTTCCCATATCAGCTTGTAAATCCTGTACTGCTCGTTTGAAAGGTACTGTTTGACTGTTTCGGGCGATTTATCTATATAGGTCGGTCTTATGGCTTCGTGACCGTCCTGTGTATTTTTGCCTTTTTTGGCGTAAACATTTGGGGTTTCGGGATAATAATTTTTGCCGTAATGGTTTACAATATAATCTTTTGCGCTGTCTCTGGCTTCGTCGGCGATTCTGGTACTGTCTGTTCTCATGTAGGTAATAAGCCCGACAGGACCGCTTGAACCCAGATCAATTCCTTCATAAAGCTTCTGAGCAATCTGCATAGTTTTTTTAACGGTATAACCGAGGCGGGTACTGGCTTCACGCTGAAGGGTACTTGTAATAAACGGAGCCTGAGGTTTTCTTTTTCTTTCGCTGGTAGTTATTTTAGCAACTTTAAATTCCGTATCGGCTTTATTCAGGATATCTAAGATTTTTTGAGTTTCTTCTTCATTCTTGATTTCGAGTTTTTGCCCTTTGTATTTTTGAAGTTCGGCAAAAAAGAAACTTGAAGATTTGAGCTTTGCCAGTTCGGCGGTTATTGTCCAGTATTCTACGGGTACAAAAGCCAGAACTTCCTGTTCTCTTTCGCATATAAGCCTGACTGCAACGCTTTGAACTCTTCCTGCGGAAAGCCCCTTGCCTACCTTTGTCCACAAAATCGGGCTGATTTTGTAGCCTACAAGCCTGTCAAGAACTCTTCTTGCCTGCTGTGCGTTTACTTTATCAATATCAATTGCCCGAGGAGACTTGACTGCCTCTTGGATTGCCGATTTTGTAATCTCGTTAAAGACGATTCTGTAAAGGTCTTTTTGAGGCTTATCAAGAATAGAGGCAATATGCCAGGCAATAGCCTCACCCTCACGGTCAGGGTCAGGTGCAAGAAAGACTTTATCGGATTCTTTTGCCGCTTTTACAAGTTCCTCGACGATTTTATCTTTTCCGGGCATTATTTCATAGTCGGGTTCAAAGTTTTCTTTTACATTAACCCCGAGCTTCTTGACCGGAAGGTCTCTTATGTGTCCCACAGATGCTTTAATCTGATAGGTATCTCCCAAAATCTTTTTAATAGTCTTAGCTTTAGCGGGGGACTCAACTATAACGAGATTTTTCTCTTTTATTTTAGCTTCTTTTGCTGTTTTTTTAGATTCTGCCATTTTATTCCTTTTTATAAAGCAACGGTGTATGTCTGACCGGGCATTTGTTTTATTATTCCGTTAATTTCGAGTGTTGTCAAAGTAATCATCAATTCATCAACACTCATTTTTGACTCAGCCAAAATTTCGTCAAATTTTTTAGGCTCCAGTTTTAAAATTTCGTATACTTTTCTGTCATTGTCAAGCATTTCAATTTTCAGGTTCTTCTCCTGTGAAGCTGAAACCTCGACCAAATCCCAATTTAGGGCGTTAAAAATATCTTGCGTGCATGTTACAATTGCAGCGCCTTCTTTTAACAATTTATGCGTTCCTTCTGTGTTCGGGTTTGTAACAAGACCGGGGATGCACATCAAATCGCGGTTTTGCTCAAGACAAAGTCTTGCCGTTATCAGTGCTCCGCTTTTAAGACCGGCTTCAGCAATCAAAGTTCCTTTGCAGAGCCCGCTGATTATCCTGTTGCGAAGAGGAAACCGCCATGCTATGGGTTCTTTGTCGGGATAATACTCCGATACCACAGCGCCGTTTTCCTGAATTTCGTAAAAAAGTTTTTTGTTTTCTTTAGGATAAATCCAGTCAAACCCGGAACCCAACACGGCTATTGTTTTCAAATTATTTTCAAGAGCGCTTCTATGGGCGCATCCGTCAACACCGACCGCCATTCCGCTGACGATAACAGCATCAGAGCCTTTTAATCCGCCGATAATTTTTCTTACAAGGTCTTTAATGTAGTTGCTGGCGCGCCTGCTTCCGACAACAGCAATGTTCCTTTGTGAAGACAGTATATTTGCATCACCTTTAATAAACAAAACCGCCGGAGGGTCGTGGATTTGTTTTAAAAGCTCGGGGTATTCAGGGTCAAGCATTGTAATGACTTTGATGTTTTTGCTTTGGATTTCTTCAAGCAGAGCATCGGGATTAATGTTTTTTTTAGCTTCAAGAAATCTTTGTATTCTGTCTTTTGTAATTCCTTCGATCTCAATTAAATCGGCTCCCGAAGAAAGCCATGCCTCTTTCATCGAACCAAAATGCTCGTAGAGTCTTTTAATTGTGACGCTTCCTATAAAATCAAATTTTGAAAAGGCAAGCCAGTATTTTAGGTTGTTCATTAAATATTTAAATTGTTATTATTATGTTCATTGTAAAAGAATAACCTTAAAACTCAAATATAAAGTTTAAAAGCTGTGAAGAACGATATTTCCACAGCTTTTGAATAAATATAGAATAACGATAAAATCAATTATTTCAAGTTTTTTGCAACCCGTCCTATAAAGGCTATCAATTGTTCTCGTGCAATTTCGGGCGGATATTTCATTATAATATCTCCGACTTTATTTACAAATCTACGTTCACTTTTCCAATTAAAAATCTTACCTTCAGGAACATTTGTTTTTAGTTTTTTATCCAAAATATGTAAAAAATCATCTTTAGCTGTATTTCCTTCTAACAAAATCGGC
>CAZEDP010000117.1:0-5224 GCA_964511035.1 uncultured Gammaproteobacteria bacterium | reverse complement strand
TTTGCAGTAAAAAGAAATACTCTGGGGTGAAGGGGCAAAACCCCTTCTATAAAAACCCAAAGTACCTTTAAAAGCATAGTATGGTGGGTTTTAACCCACCATTATTATTTTTCTAAAAACCCGTTACCCAACACCAAAACGTCTTTGCGAGAACGGCAAAGCCGTTTGCGGCAATTTCAATTCCACGTCGCAAATTTTTTCTAATGTTTATTTTTGTATTCCAAAAAACGTTTCTTACGCCAGGCATTTTGCAGTTTAACGAATTCATCATAGAGACTTTGTTCTTCAGGCAGTTTGCACAGTTCTTTCAGCCTTTCATAAAAACCGTCAATCATGTGCCTGGTCTCAGCGTTTTTATCGGCAAGTTTGATTGCATGATTATAAATGTTTCTGGCGCCTTCAATATCTTGTTTCCTCAATTTATCAATGGCATGTTGTTCAAGCATAAGAGTACGGATTCTGATAATACCGTCATCGGGATTTGCCATTGTTTCGATAATTTTCTCTGCCTGTTCGAATAGCCTCATTCCGGTTTTGTAATCCCCGCTGCCGATATGAGCCAAACCCTCACGATATAGTGTTTTGGGGTTCATATTGACCTTTGCACCGAAAGCGGTATTATTGTTGAATTGTATTCTGCTTATCATGTAAACTTTCCTTTTAAACTCTGTCTGAATAAATAAACTCAAAACAAAAAAATTATTGCCCCGAAAAATTTGTGAATTTTTTTAATTAAAAAAGCCAAAATGTGCGGCTCATATTGTGTACCGACAAAAAACCCCAACAACTGTCCAAGCCCCCCTCGCAATATTTCCACTCCCAAAATACCTAATTATACCTGATTAATTCTTTTTTTCACTCAAAAAAAACGTGCTAAACATACGCTAAACCTCGCTCAACATAGTGTTTTTTGCATACTTTTTTGACCTTTTTTGGGAATTTTGCAACCTATTTGCAGCCCTTCCCGACCAAAATCCGATAATATTTAGGCATGTCTGCACCCGCAAAAAGGCTGTTCGCACCCCGCCAAAAAGATAATTTGCAACCCATTTCCTTCCCTTTCGTGCTTTCCTGAAGCATTTGACAATGTAAAACAGCTTTCTTCGCTGATGTTCAGGATCTTGCCAACGTAAAAAAACAGCATTATGCTATAATCCGGTAATGAGCAAAGATTATTATACTTACATAATGACAAATTTTAACGAGACAGCCTTTTACGTGGGCTTTACCAACAATTTATTAAGACGAATAAACGAACACAAAGAAAAATTCATAGAAGGTCATACAAACAAATACAATATAACAAAACTTGTATATTATGAAATAACTTCCTCACTGGAGGAAGCAAAGCTACGAGAGAAAAAATTAAAAAACTGGCATAGGGAATGGAAAATCAATCTTGTAAAAAAATCAAACCCAGAATTTAAAGACCTGTATGATGAAATAATACAATAATTCAATCATAGCCGTTCATCAGCACTGGTCAGATGCTGAACATCCACAATATCAGCAATCACCGCAGCTTACTGCTTCAGCAAAGCATAACTGGATGAGGGACTCACAAGGGGGCGTTAGCCCCCTTGTATTCCTTTGGGCGGGTGGGTGGGAAAAACAAAAATTTGTAGCCAAACGTCCACAAATTGGGGCCGAATGGACACCCAAAACCCTGCTATAATAGTAATATCAACAGTCTAAACTGCAATAAGATATATAAAAGGTAACTAAATTATGATAAGAAACCAAATTATCTTCAAAACCAGCCTCCCCAAAGGCGATTATAATATGAGCGAAAAACGCCAACCTGAGCCCCCGTTAGGCTGAGTAGCGGAGCACCCGTAATTTTTCGCCCTGCGCCCGAATACGCTTGCTCTGTCTGAGCCATAGGCGAGTTAGCGAAACGGATTCAGAAAATAAGGATTAGAAGCAGTGCTGAAACATGAATGAGTTAAAAGCTTCCAGTAACTGTTCATCACAGCTACTTCGGCTTTTAACTCCCGCTGCCGCAAAGGATGCGAAGACACCGAAGCCTGTTTTTTTCTTCCCCCCGCTTCTTTATTTTCAAAAAAAGAAGCGGGGTCGCAGGAAAGCAAAGCGCTGCGAAACATAAAAACGAACCGAAAGGACAAAGTCCTTTCCACAAAAAACCCAAAAATCATCAAAACCCTCTCCCCCACTACAACCCCTCAAATCCCACCAAAACAAAAAAGGCTGCAAATAGGTTGCAAATGGGATGCAAAATATGCCAAAAATTTCAGCATTAAAACTCAGAAAATTTGCTTTTGAGGCAAACTGCCGTAAATAAGTCAACAATAGATGAATATTCAGCTTTCTGGAAAAAAAACCATGTCTGCAATAAAATAAAACCTGTTGTTATTGAAAGGAAAATATTTTGGCAAATGTTGTAATAGTCGGAGCCCAGTGGGGTGACGAAGGAAAAGCAAAAATAACGGATATTCTTGCGGAATATTCCGATGTTATAGTCAGATATCAGGGCGGATGCAATGCAGGGCATACCGTTGTAGCCAACGGAGAGACCTTCAAATTTCATCTCATCCCCTCGGGAATACTTTATGAAAACAAAATCTGCATTATAGGCGACGGAACAGTCATTAACCCTGTTGTGCTCGAACAGGAGATTGTAAACCTGAAATCCAAGGGCATTGAAACAAAAAATCTGTTCATCAGCCCTGTTGCGCATATAACCCTGCCTTATCATATTGATATAGACTGTGCAGATGAAAAAAGCCTCGGGACGAAAAAAATCGGAACGACAAGCAGAGGCATAGGACCGACTTATGCGGATAAAATTAACAGAATAGGCATAAGGGTTGAGGATATTTTTGACGACGAAGCGTTGAATGACAAGCTTGAAACCGTTCTGCCTCAAAAAAACAAGGTTTTGAAAGAAGTTTACGGACTAAGAGAGTATTCTAAGGACGAAATTATTGATTTCTGCAAAAAATACGCTCTTATGATGGAGCCTTATGTTGCAAATGTCACCGAAATAATAAATAACGCGCTTAAACAAAATAAAAAAATCCTTTTTGAAGGCGCGCAGGGAACCATGCTTGACATTAACTACGGGACATACCCCTACGTTACCAGTTCTCACCCTGTTGCAGGCGGAGCTTGCATAGGCAGCGGCGTAGGACCTTCCGCAATAGACGAAGTAATCGGCATAAGCAAAGCATATCTCACAAGAGTAGGCGAAGGTCCTTTTATTACAGAGCTTAATGACGAAACCGGCGCAAAAATCCGTGAAATAGGCAGAGAATTCGGAACAACCACAGGCAGACCGAGAAGATGCGGATGGTTTGATGCGATTATTGCAAAATACGGCGTTATGGTAAACGGCTTAACCTCAATGGCAATAACCAAACTTGACGTGCTGGACGATTTTGACGAAATTAATATTTGTACTGCTTATCGGGATAGAAGAAACGGCAAAATATATGAAAGCTATCCGACGAGCATTTACCTCCAAAAACACCTTGAGCCTGTCTGGCAAACCATGCCCGGCTGGAAACAGGATGTTTCGTCAGCAAGGGAATTCGAAGATTTGCCGGTAAACGCCCAAAACTATATCCGGCAAATTGAGGAAATTATAGATATACCTGTTTCTATGATAAGCGTGGGAGCGAACAGAGAGAATGTCATTATTATAAAAAATCCCGTTCTTGCTGTTCCCAAACGCTCTTGCGCAGAAATAGTGCCATAATCTCTTGACTCGAAAACATGCTGTTGTTATCCTATATTAGTGAGGTTTCCGCTCAAGAAAAAGTTTAATATTTTTAAATATTTCATAAATTTATAATTTGACGGAAAATGCGCCCATAGCTCAGCAGGTAGAGCACTCCCCTTTTAAGGGATAGGTCCTGCGTTCGAATCGCAGTGGGCGTAGTTTCTTTTTTATGGGAGCATTGTGATATACTTATCCCTGAATAAGGGAGTAGTATATTTTGCTCATTTCGCTGATTAAAAGCCTGTTTTACGAGTTTTGCTCATACTTTGTAACAACCGAAGTAAAATATTCCCTTGAGGGGAGCTGCCGAAAATGCGGCGACTGCTGCCGTAAGATGTATGCGTTTGATACATACAACGAAAAAGAATTTATTTTAATGACAAAAATTTTCCCTAAATACAAAAGATTCAAAATAACAGGCAAAGATGAGAACGGATTGCTTCTGTTTGCCTGCACTTTGCTGGATGAAAACGGTTTATGCAGTGATTATAAACATCGTTTGAGGATGTGCAAAAATTATCCCCACAAGAATATTAAATACGGCGGAAATCTGCCGCCGAACTGCGGATTTAAAATTAATACCGGCAAAGAGTTTAAGGATTATTTAAAAAATTAAAATTAATCTCTCGGCTTTTTAATAAATTCACCGCCCACATATTTGTAGTTATAATGAAGAGAAAGACCATCTTGAGCTGCATCGCGTTTGGTTTTAAGGCTGTCCTCATAATCTGAAGAGCAGTCGGAATTTTTAGCACACTGCATAAGCTTTCTGTCGGCACCGTAATACATTTCTCTCAATTGTCCTTCGCTCATAGCAGGTCCTGAACCGTCATAATCCGCATAAGATATGGGGCAGTTAAGTGAATAGGCTGCCGTCAAAGCAAACAAACCAAAGATAACAGCATTAAGTTTTTTCATATATGACTCTCCTATTTTTACGGGATAAGAATAACTTATCAGATATAATGCGGGTTGTACAGTTTTTTGATTTAAATATAAAGAGAATTGTTTTATTGCAAATTTTTTAATTCATTTAGCTTATTAAGAGCCTTACCGCTTTCAATAAGATTTGAAGCGGTTGAAATTCCCTCTTCGATTGAATTAACTATGTTACCCACCCATAACAAACCTGCTGAATTAAGAACCACAGCATCTTTTTTCGCGCCGGAAATCTGTCCCGAAAATATTTTTTCGATTAAATCGGCGTTATGTTCAGGTTCCCCACCGATAATTTCTTCCAGTGACGCTCTTTTCATGCCGAAATCTTCGGGATATGCGTCAAAAGTTTCAAGAATATTATTTTCCAGCTTATAAACTGTTGTTTTGCCGCAAATGCTGATCTCATCCATGGTAGGATTTTGCACGTGAACAACCAATGCCTTCTTACATCCCAGCGTTCTTAAGGCTTCGGCAATTTTCGGCGCTGTTTTGGGGCAGGCAACTCCCAACACCTGTCCTGTCGGTCTCGCCGGATTTGTTAAC
>CAZEDP010000116.1:0-5249 GCA_964511035.1 uncultured Gammaproteobacteria bacterium | reverse complement strand
AATCGAACAGGCGAAAAAAGAACTCGAAACGGTTGAAAGCAGGGTTGATAAGTCCTCGATTATTTTGAACGAAATTGATATAAGGCTGTCTCAACTTGAAGAAGAAAGAGCCCATGCCCTGAAATACCAGAAATTAAAGGAAGAAAAACAGGGTTTCGAGAATCAGATTACCACCGTTAAGTATTTTGACATTAAGAATTCGGCGGAAAGGCTGCATGAAAATATTTTAGAGTCCACGAAAGACAAAAAAGCCGAAGAAGAAAGACTAAATGAAGTCAACGGCAAGCTTGAAGTAACCAAGGAAAGATACAAAGAAATATCGGAGCTGGTCAAAAGCAAGGGCGAGGATGAACAAATTGCTTTAAGACAGCAAATAGAGCTTCTGAAAGGTGTTATTTCGAGAAAAAACGATGCAATTAACTTCATTGACAAGCAAGTTGCGGATAACAACAATAATGTTGAAGTTTCTCATGACAATATCGAAAAATTAAAAGAAAAAAACGAAGATTTTCTGCTGAAAATCGAAAATATGCAGGACGAAGTCAGCATAATCGAGCAAAATATTAAAAGTGAAAAAGCTGATTTGCAAAGAGCATTAGATGAATCGACAAGCATAAATAAAGCCGCAAATGAGCATGTGGAAAAAAGAAACCTTCTGCGTAAAGAGCTTGAAAACAAGCAGGACGAAGAAAACGAACTGCTTAAGGAAAAAATGGTTCTTGAAGAGAAGATTTCGAGATTTCAAAAAGACATAGAAACTGCCGAAAAGGAAATTCAAAAATCGGAGAGCTTAAAATCCGAATTTTTATCCAAAAAAGATATTCTCGAAACTCAAACAGGGGAACTTTCTCAGGAAATAAAGGATTATGAAATTGCTCAAAAAAGCTGTATGGCAGACCTTGATAAAGCCAAAAACGAGCTGAATGATTTAAACTACAATATTACGCTGGCTTACAGGCGGGTAACCCAGCTTGAAGCCGGTAAAAAAGCCGCTGAGGAAGCTAATCTCGGACGGGCGACCGAAACGATAATGAATTCAGGGCTTACAGGCATTCATGCTCCGCTTGCCAAACTGGGGCAGGTTGACAAAAAATATGCAACCGCTCTTGAAATAGCCATGGGCGGCAGAATGAAGTATATTGTCGTTGATAATGACGAAGTGGCAAGCGTTGCCATTGAAATCCTCAAGTCCTCTCAGGCAGGCAGGGCAACTTTTCTCCCGCTGAACAAAATTGCGCAGATGCCGCACAACCTTCGTTTACCTAATGTTGACGGCGTTATTGACTTTGCCGTTAACCTGATCAACTTTGATAACGTTTATGAATCGGCATTCTGGCATGCGCTTGGAGATACTCTTGTTGTTGAAGATATGAATTCCGCAAGAAGATTAATCGGTAAATACAGAATGGTCACGCTTGACGGAAGTTTAATCGAAAAAACCGGTGCTATGACAGGCGGCTCCGTCAGCAAGTCGGGTATTAAATTCGGTCAGGCTGAAGATGAGGAACTTTCGGTTTACAAAACAAGACTCGGCGAGCTTGAAAAAGACGCCGAAAGAGCCGAGAGAGCCAAACTGGATGCCGAAAAAAGGCTTGATAAAATTCGTTCCGATTATTCAAGCACAATGAGCGACTTTAATATTAAAAAAATCGAACTTGAAAACCTCCTTCGCAACCTCAAAGACACCGAAACATCAATAAACGAAAACAAACTTATACTTGAGCAGGCTTCACCGGAACTTAATTCTTCACAAACGGCTCTGGCGATAGTAAACGAGAAACTTTCCAAGATTTCGGCTGCCATTAAAAACACAGCTCAGGAAATCGAAAATGTCGAAAAGGCTCTTCCGAAAGAAGATTTGGCGAAGATTAATGAGCTGACCGAAAGCATAGAATTTGAAATAAAAAGCAATGAAACCAAACTTGCTAATCTTCAAAACGAAATTAAATCAATGATATTGGAGATTAATTTCAATCAGGAAACCTCTGCTGTTCAGGAAGAAAGGATTGAAAAATTCAAAAAAGACAACTTAACTCTTGAAGAAGAAAAGGTAAGCCATAAAAGAGATATTGAAGTTACGGAAAGAAACCTTGTCGAACTCGATGAAAAAATCAAAGAGCTCGGCGGAAAACTTGTTGAGCTTCAGGAAGAGCGAGACGCCATAAATGCGGAAGTTCTCAATCTTGAAAAGAAGAAGAATATCTGCGAAACCAAGCTCGAAAGACTCAATGAACAGGCAGAAGCCTTTAAGACAAGAAGAAAAGAACTCGAAACAGAGCTTTTTGCCGTCAGAGAGGAGCTGACTTCTCAGGGAGTTAATATTGCTTCTCTTGCCAAGCCTGATATTTCGACGGAAGAGCTCAACAAAAACATTGCAAGGCTTCAAAGGCGTATGGACGAACTCGAGCCCGTTAATATGAGAGCGCTTATAGAATATGACGAAGTCCAGACAAGGCGTGAAGAGTTAAATACTAAGATTGATACCCTTAATTCGGAAAAAAATCAGATAATTCAGAGAATGAACGGCTATGAAGACCTGAAACACAAGTCCTTTATGGTCACTTTTAATAATGTCAACAATAATTTTAAAGAAGTCTTTAATCAGCTGTCAGAAGGTTCGGGAAGTCTGATTTTAGAAAATCCTCAAAATCCTTTCTCGGGCGGTCTTACAATAGAAGCACAACCGAGAGACAAAAAAATGCAGAGACTTGAGGGCATGAGCGGCGGTGAAAAATCCCTTACGGCTCTGGCTTTTGTTTTTGCAATTCAGCGGTATATGCCTGCGCCATTTTATGCTTTTGACGAAGTAGATATGCATCTTGACGGAATAAATGCCGAAAAACTGGCTTCTTTAATTAAAAACCAATCCGCAAATACGCAATTTGTAGTAGTCTCTTTGAGAAAACCTATGATAGAATCAGCAGACAGGACTATTGGAGTAACACAAAAGAACAACGGTATTACAAAGGTGACAGGGGTGACACTGCGTGAGTGAAAATCTGCAAGACGGTATAGAAATTCTTGTAGAGATGGCAAAAGCGGGTAAGATAGATCCTTGGAACATAGACATAGTCGATGTCACAGACAAATTCTTACATGCTCTTGTTGAGATGAAATCCAATAACCTGAGACTGACGGGGAGAACATTATTTTTTGCCGCAGTGCTTCTCAGGTTAAAATCGGACGTTCTCGAAGGAATAGACCCTCTAAGAGACTTAGAGGAAGCTTATAATGCTTGTGAAGAGTATGAAACAGAAGATGTGACTTCGCCTGCCGAAGAATATATAAATACAAACAATGTAATATCTCTTGAAGACGCCATTTCGAGAAGATCAAGCGTTCGTTTGAACAGACAGAGAACGGTTACATTAAAAGACCTTATCAAACAGCTCGAATTTTACGAAAAAGCCGATAAACTTAGAGCTATCAAGAATGCTCACGAAAGAGCAAAAAGAAGAGTCCGTAACTACGCTGATTTTACGCCGGACGATATTCTGGATATGGCTCATGACGAGTACATTGAAGACGGCATAGAAAAACTGCACAATATTTTGCTCAGGCTTTTCGAAACAAATGAAAAAGTCGAGCTTTCTGAACTCAGCGAAACAGGAATGGACAAAATCTCAACCTATATAACACTCCTGTTCTTATCTGCAAGAAGCAGAATTGACCTTGTTCAGGATAAATTCTATTCGGATTTGTATATAGTCAACGAAGCGGGCTAAGCCTAGGACTTTTCAACCTTTTGATACAGCTCGATATATTTTTGCGCGCTTTTTTCCCAGCTGAAATCGCAATCCATTGCCCTTAATTGAAGCCTTTTCCATTCTTTTTTGTCTTCAAAAACTTTTACGGCTCTTTTTATAGTTTTTAGCAGCTCTTTTGAATTGAATTTTTGAAAAACAAAGCCGTTTGAATTGTCTTTAGCTTCATCAAAATCAATTATCGTATCGGCAAGCCCGCCTGTTGCTCTGACAATTGGGATTGTGGCATATCGCAGAGCTATCATCTGCCCGAGTCCGCAGGGCTCAAATCTGCTGGGCATCAGGAAAAAGTCACATCCGGCATATATTTTTTCAGCCAAAATCGAGTTAAAACCTATCGAAACTTTGATGTTTTTAGTATTTTTCTGCATTTTTTTCAATGTTTTTTCGTAGATTTCATCGCCCGTTCCAAGAACAACAAGCTGAATATTTAATTCTTTCAATTCTTTTTCAAGTTCAAAGAGCAGTTCAAAGCCTTTTTGAACCACCAGACGTGATACTATTCCCATCACGGGAATATCGGGGTTTGCTTCAAAACTGCACTCTTTTTGCAGGTCTGCTTTGCAGATACTTTTACCTTTAAGGTCTGTCTTTGAATACGCCGAGGCAATGTTTTTGTCGGTTTGAGGGTTCCATACATTGTAGTCAATGCCGTTTAGAATACCGGAAAGTTTGCCGCTGTACTTTTTGAAAAGCCCTTCGAGATTTTCGCCGAATTCTTTTGTCTGCATTTCAAGGGCATACTTTTGACTGACTGTATTAACGGCATCAGAGCAAATAATTCCGCCTTTCATGCAGTTTATGCCGTCCTCAAATCCCAAAATATCTTTTATTTCTTTGTTTTTATAGTCGAAACCTGCGAATTCCAATATTTTTTTATCGAAAACACCCTGATAGGCGGCGTTATGTATTGTTAAAACAGTTGACGTATTTTCAAAAAACCCGTCGTTTTTGTACTTGGTTTTAAGCAAGACAGGAATATTAGAACTGTGCCAGTCGTTGCAGTGGATAATATCGGGCTTGAAGTTCAGTTTTTTTGCGGCTTCAAGTGCCCCGTAGCACATAAGGACAAATCTTTCCTGCTCAAACTCTCCCTCTCTGTCAGTCGGATAAATTTTATCCGTAATACCGTAGTATTCCTGATTTTCGATGAAATAAACCGTAACGTCTGTTTCAGGGAGTTTAGCTTCTTTTAAGGAAATTTTTATTTCTTTATCTGCGGGTTTTAAAGTTATTTTGGAGTTCTTAGCATCTTTCAAACCGTATTTTTTGGCATCAATGCCTCCGTATAGCGGCAAAATAACTCTTATGTCATGCCCGAGCTCTTTTATCGCGGAGGGCAAACTCCCAGCAACGTCGGCAAGCCCGCCGACCTTAGCGAAAGGATAAACCTCAGCAGAAACAAAAAGTATATTCATAAAAAACGCCTTTCGAATAATATTTGATTATTACTCAAATAATACTAATTTTATAAGATATAATTAT
>CAZEDP010000115.1:0-5269 GCA_964511035.1 uncultured Gammaproteobacteria bacterium | reverse complement strand
GAAAGGTTGCCGCTCTCTGAAATTCCCGCAAAGATTTCGTCCTTAGACCAGAACCCGCTTAAAAGTATTCCCGAAATGGCAAAACAGCCGATTAAATAAGTATAGGCAACTGCCGGCATTTTCTTTCTCAATCCGCCCATATAGCGCATGTCCTGCTGGTCTGCCAGTCCGTGTATAACGGCGCCCGAGCATAAAAACAGCATTGCCTTAAAATAAGCATGCGTAAACAAATGGAAAAGTCCCGCCGAATATGCGCCAACTCCCATTGCCATTACCATAAAGCCTAATTGACTGCATGTAGAATACGCAAGGACGCGTTTTATGTCGTACTGGGCAACAGCTATTAAAGCCGTCAGCAGTGCAGTAAAAGCTCCCGTCCATGCCATTAAAGTCATAATTTGAGGTGAAAGTTCAAATATCGGATAAGCTCTTGCTATCAAATATACCCCTGCCGCTACCATTGTCGCGGCATGAATTAATGCGCTTATAGGAGTAGGACCTTCCATGGCATCGGGAAGCCATGTGTGAAGCGGAAATTGTGCGCTCTTGGCAACTGCGCCGAGAAAGATCCCGAATGCAATAAGAGCAAAAACTTCCGGTCCCGCCATTTCAAATACATGCTTCGCCGCAGGAGCAAGAACGGAAAAACTCAAAAACGGCTTATCGCTGCCGCCCCACCAATTCAGGGAATAAAAAAGAAAGCCCATAATCCCTGCAAGAAGCCCAAAATCCCCAATTCTGTTCATTATAAAAGCCTTTTTTGCGGCAGATGCCGCAGAAGGTCTTTTGAACCAGAAACCGATAAGCAAATAACTTGATAAACCTACAAGTTCCCAGAAAATATAAATCTGAAAAAGGTTTGTGCTTAAAACAAGCCCAAGCATAGAAAAATTAAACAGGGCAAGATATGCGAAAAACCTGTGATATCCTTCGTCTTTGTTCATATATTCGTGAGAGTATATTTGAATTAAAAGGCTGACTGACGTTACAACCATAAGCATCATTGCGGAAAGATTGTCAACAAGCCATCCGACAGACAGCCTTATATTGCCGGCACTGAGCCAGAGAGAATTTCGCTCGAATGTTCCTGTCGGGTCCTGTATGCTCCAACCCAAGATAAATGCCGAGAAAATTAGTCCGATTGCGGTTGCGCCTATGACAAGCCCTGAGCTTATTTTTTTATTTTCATAAACAGTCAGATTAATGCCGAAAACAATTATGAGAAAAGCCCATAACGGTAAAGCGGGTATCATCCAAGCATTTTCAACAAAAAAGTTCATTGTTTATCAGCCTTTCAAGATTGTATATTCGTCAACGTCAACCGTGGGTTTGTTTCTGTATAGAGATATAAGAATTGCCAGAGCAATTGCGGTTTCTGCCGCGGCAATCGCCATTATAAAAAGAGCAAAAACCTGCCCCTGCTGCTGCGGTAAATCAATATAGTTCGTAAAAGCAATGAAATTGATATTTACGGCATTTAAGAGTATCTCAATCGACATCAGGACTTTTATAACGTTCCTTGAGGTTATAATGCCTATAATCCCTATGCAAAAAAGAGCCGCCCCAAGCGCGAGGTAATGTGTCAGGGATATATTGAAGATTATGTCAGTAATCAGGTTCATTTTTCACCTTTATTCATTTTCGTTTGTTTCAGTTGTCGGGTTGACCAAAATATCGCCGTCTTTGCGGGCGATGACAACAGAGCCCAAAATCACCGCAAGAAGGAGAAGCGAGATAAGCTCAAAGGGTAGAACGTATTTTGTTAACAATTGTTTGCCAATAATCGGAGCAGTGCCTTCTGTTTTTATAACATAGGATGCCTCAGCTGAGGGCTTTACTTTAAAAACAGCGGATTCACTGCCGAACTGCTTAAAACCGTTCGTTATTCCGAACATGATAAGAAGGAAAAAACATCCCGAAATTGCAACAGCAAAAAGAGTGCGAGGGGCAAAAGCAATCCAGAGTTTTTTATCAGCTTCCCTGTTTGTGAGCATAATCGCAAATATTATCAAAATTGCTATGCCGACTGCATAAATTATTATCTGCGAAATTCCGGCAAAATCCGCATTTAGCATAAAAAATACGGCGGAAACGGATAAAAAAGTCGCTATCAAAGAAACCGCGCTGTGAACGATTCTTTTGAAAAATATCACACCAAGTGCCGAAACCAAAAGAACAAAAGCTATTATCCAAAAAAATCCCGCGTATATTATGTCCATATTAATATTTCTTTCCTTAGTTAGTTTTGTACCAGTTATACCAAAAAGCAATCAAATCCTAATTGTCATTGCGAGGAACGAAGTGACGAAGCAATCCAAAAATCTTTGTATTTTGGATTGCCGCACTCCCGTTGGTCGCTCGCAATGACGAGAAAATGTTATATATTGACTGCAAATTAGCATTTTATTATCGGATTTTACTGATAGGGATTGAAAAAACGAAGCCCTCTGTACATCTGAAGTGTGGCGGGCAGGTATATAAAATAAAATTCTAAAAAAAATCATTTAAACCTTTCGCTCCTCAAATGTCTTTCTCAATCATATCACGATATTTTAACGAGTCTGCAACCGAAAGTTTGAGCTTTTCCAAATCAAAAACAAGCGCCTCTCTTGTATAATCGGCAAGTTCAAATTCATTTGTCATTATAATGCCTTTAGAAGGGCAGACTTCGGTGCAGTTGCCGCAAAAAATACACCTGCCGAGGTCAATGACAAAATCTTTGACAACCTGTTTATTGTTTTCGTCTTTTTCGGTCTTAATCTGAATTAAATCAGCACACGGGCAAACCCTCGCACAGCATTTGCATCCCGCACACTTTAAAGCGCCGTCGGGATTAACCAGCAAAGCCGGTCTGCCTCTGTATCTTGAATTTAACTGCGGTTTTTCTTCAGGATACTGAAGAGTGACAGAAGGTCTGGTAACGTGTTTTATAACCGTAAACATACCTCTGCCGATTTCCGTGACCGAACTTATTAATTTTTTGAAGAAATTTTGCATTTAGTGTGTAAACCTCTGAATTTATAAGGGAAAAATATATCTGTAAACTGCCACCCATAACAAATTTGCAAGTGATACGGGCAGAAGAAACTTCCAGCTGAAAGCCATTAATTGGTCTGCCCGCAATCTCGGCAGGGTTGCTCTTATCCACATAATCATAAATATTACGAAGAAAGTTTTTGCAAAAAGCCAGAATGCCTGTTCGAAAAAGATGAAAACATTTATTATTAGGGGATTGTGAATAATATTTTTAAATAAAATCACCGACAAATAATCATTAAACGGCGATAAAAATCCGCCGAGAAAAAGCGTTGAAATAAGCATGCTTAAAACAAACATTGCGGCGTATTCCGCAAGGAAGAAAAGCGCGAATTTCATTCCCGAATATTCCGTATTATAACCGCTGACAAGTTCGCTTTCGGCTTCAGGCAGATCAAACGGAATTCGGTTGATTTCCGCTATCGCACATATAAAAAATACAATAAAGCCTAAAATTGCAGGGATAAAGTTCCAGCTCAGGATATTAAAACTGAACACGCCTGAACTTGCGAACCCTCCCGCCTGTTTGCCGACGATTGCAAACATATTCATACTTCCTGCAAGAACAGCAATGCTGATTGCGGAAATTACAAGCGGTATTTCATAGCTTATAGCCTGTGCGGCAGAACGCATTGCGCCCAAAAGCGAATATTTGTTGTTGCTTGCCCAACCGGAAATAACAAGTCCTATTGTAGAAACCGACGAAAGGGCAAGATAAAGAAACAGTCCCGCCGCGGCATTTACCGGAAGGAAATTGCCTGTGTAAGGTATCAAAGAATATACCACCATTGTAGGAAAAAATACAATAATAGGAGCCAGTGTAAATAAGACTTTGCAGCTGCCTTTCTGCATTATGTCTTCCTTAATGACCAGTTTTATCGCATCTGCAACTGTCTGCAGAAGCCCCCACGGTCCAACCCTGTTGGGTCCTTTTCGGACAGTCATAAAAGCAAGGACTTTGCGCTCCAAAAGGACTAAAAATAATACCGCTACTACCAAAAATACTGCAATTCCTATAAAAAGAACCAAAGGCCAGCTTAACTGAGCAAGAATTTCAGGCAGTCCGATTTTATTAAATATTGCTAAATACAGTTCGTACATTGATTTTTCCTTTACCTGTCAACCTCGGGAAGAACCACGTCAAGGCTTCCGAATATTGCCATAAGATCTGCATAAGTCCTGCCTTTAACAAGTTCGGGCAAAACCTGAACGGCAGAGAAGGACGGCGTTCTCCATCTGACTCTGTACGGCTTTGTGCTGCCGTCGGATACAACATAACAGGCAGTTATTCCTCTTGATGATTCAATAAGCGAAGTAGCTTCGCCCTTTGGCGGTTTGAACGTCATCATATTGACTTTGCTTCCCTGAAGTCCGGTATCAAAGCCGCAGGTTTCGCATTCCTGCTCACCGCAGCCGCAGTTTGTTTGTTTTACCCTTAGTTTTTCGGGGCTTCCGCCTTCTATTCTTTCCAATGCCTGCTCTACAATACTTATTGATTGTCTTATTTCATCAATTCTTATCACATATCTGTCATAAGAATCGCCGTTTTCTTTGGTTATTATTTCAAAATCCAACTCATCATAGACACTGTAAGGATTTGTTTTTCTCAAATCAAGTTTAACACCGGATGCTCTGAGATTTGGTCCCGTAATGCCGTAATCTAAAGCTGTTTTTGGGGTTAAAATCCCTATGCCTTTCGTCCTCTCAAGAAAAATAGGATTATTTGAAATTAAATCTTCGTATTCCTTCAGGTATTTAGGCATAATCTTACAAAAATCTTTTGCTTTATTTATCCAGCCTGAAGGAAAATCCTTTCTTACCCCGCCGAAAGTGTAAAAATTATACATCATCCTTGAGCCGGTAAGCTCTTCAAAAAGTTTAACTATATCTTCTCTCTCTCTAAATGCATAAAACAACGGAGATGTTGCTCCCAAGTCCAAGAGCATTGATGAAAGCCACATAAGATGAGAAGAAATCCTGTTGAGCTCCATTGTTATTACTCTGATGTATTCTGCTCTTTTCGGGACTTGAATTTCAGAGATTGATTCAACCGCGTAACAAAAAGAAGCCAGATTAAAGAAGCTCGATAAATAATCAACACGGTCAACCATAGGCAAATACTGAGAATAAGTTCTGCTTTCGGCAAGTTTTTCCATTCCCCTGTGAAGGTAGCCTATAGGAAATCGGGTAGTGGATGATGGTTGTTAGTGCGGTTCACAAGGGGGCGTGAATG
>CAZEDP010000114.1:1388-5292 GCA_964511035.1 uncultured Gammaproteobacteria bacterium | reverse complement strand
TTCCAAGCTGCTGATATTCCGAACTGCTGATATTCCAAATTGCTGATATTCCAAACTGCCGATATTCCAAACTGCTGATACTCCAAACTGCCGATATTCCAAATTGCTGATATTCCAAGCTGCTGATATTCCGAACTGCTGATATTCCAAATTGCTGATATTCCAAATTGCCGATATTCCAAACTGCCGATATTCCGAACTGCCGATACTCGGACAGTTTGATATCAACTTTCTGACTGTTTTCACACCCCCCCTGCCCGCCTCATTTATTTCAAGTGTTATAAAATTTTCAATCTCCTTAAAAATGATAGCCTCTTTACGCAAAATTCAAAAAAATCTTCGGCCGAATCAATCCGTCAGGCCACTTTAGGATAATTTGGAAATACATCAAAAATTAATTCGTAATAATGCAGTTGAAAAAGCCGAAATCCATATAAGACCGTCGATGAAAAATGCTGATATTATCGTTAACGGGGAAGCAGAAAGAGAAGACTACAAAAACGTCATTTATAAACTTATAGAAATTTATAAAGATTTATTACTTTTCGAATTTGCCATAAAATAGTTTTATAAAATAATTCACTAAACTTTGAATGCTGATTAACTAAAAAGTAATTCCATTAAAAAGAGTTTATGGTAAATACATGAAATAACTAATTAAAAAACAAGGGCGAGCGAGGTAGCGAAGCTACCGTAGCGAGCCCAAAACAATCTTCTCCCCTCCCTTGAGGGAGGGGCAGGGGAGGGTGATAAAACCAATATGTAACTCATATTATTACGACTGAGATTCCAAAATGACCTTAACAATATTTTCAGGAACTTTTGACCCCGTTCATAATGCTCACCTAATCATAGCTGAAGGTGTCAGAGATGCTTTAAATGAGGATAAAATACTGTTTATTCCTGCTTTCAAACCTCCGCACGGCAAAGTACCTTTTGCAGATGCTTACCACAGATTGGAAATGCTAAAACTTGCGCTCGAGACTAATTATAATTTTGAAATAAACGATATTGAGTACACTCTGGGCGAGACTTCTTTTTCTTACAAGACCGTTTTGGCTTTGAAAAAGGAAAAGAGAATAAATGAAAAAATCAATTTCATAATCGGTTCTGATGCTTTTAAACTAATAGACAGCTGGTTTGAAGTTTCAAAATTAGCTCAGGAAGTGAAATTCATTATTGTTCCCAGACACGAAAATTTTTCCGAACGAGAGCTTTTCAGAGATATTAAGCTAAAAGATTTTGATTATGAAATAATTAAAACTCCGTTTATTGAAATTTCATCATCTGATATCAGAGAACGTGTCGAGCAGAACAAATCAATCAAATATCTTGTGCCTGATAAGGTTGAGAGATATATTTACAAAAACGGCATTTACGAAAAAGGATAATATGAAATACGATATCGAAAAAATAAAACTATGGCTTCAAAACAGACTTAGCGAAGAAAGATATCTTCATTCTTTAGGCAGTGCTGAAATGGCAGTTTATCTTGCAGAAAAATTCAATGCCGATGTTGAAAAAGCCGAAATTGCCGCACTAATCCATGACAATTCCAAGTGTTTATCAGATGAAGAACTGGAGAAAACGGTTCAGGAAAATAATATTGAGATTTCCGAAACTGAAAAACTCAGCAGAAAAACCCTACATGCTCCGGTCAGCGCTTTCATAGCCGAGAAAGAACTGGGAATTACGGATACTGATATATTAAATTCCGTCAGATATCATACGCTCGGACGTCTCAATATGTCTTTGCTTGAGCAAGTAGTTTTTATTTCGGACAAAATCGAACCAAATACGAGAGACGAAAAATTTTCTCAAAAAGTGCTTTCAAAGATTGAAGGAGCGGAGAATCTTAACAGAGCATTGCTTCTTTGCTACAAAGAGACAATCAAGAGCCTGCTGAAAAGGAAATTATACATAAATTCTCAAACAATAGACGTTTGGAATGATTTAATATTGAAACTGAGAAATGAATAGTACAAATAAATAGTTAATATTTATGAAATATTTAAAGGCGGCAGTTTACCTGCCGCCTTTGAGGTGTTGAGAATATTTAGGTATGTGTTTATTCTTATACGAAAAGATATCATTGAATGATTGAATATAGAAATTTCTAATAAAATTTACGGGCGAGCGAGGCGGTGAAACCGCCTCAGCGAGCCCAAAAAAACAACCTCCCCTCCCTTGAGGGAGGGGTTGGGGAGGGTGAAACAAATACTCTCTTGAATACAGGCATTAAAAATCAAAAATATCCTGAAGGAATGATTTTTTATGGTGTTTTCTTTCGCCATGATGACCGTAATGACTGTCTTCATATGAATGTTTATGATGCTGGTGTTTGTAATCATCTTTATAAACAGGATTTGGCGGTGAGTTCCCGTATTCTTTCGTTGATCTTTCAATTATTTTTTCCAATTCGCCTCTGTCGAGCCAAATTCCTCTGCATTCAGGGCAATAATCTATTTCTACGCCCTGCTTGTCGGACATCATCAAGTTAACATTGCAATGCGGACATTTCATAATTATTCTCCTTTAAACTCTCTCTTAATCTAAGACCACTTATAAGATATTAACGTATTATAAAAATATAATATGTTAAATTATTTTGTTTTTCAATAAAAATATAAAAAAATCAAACTAAATATGCCAGGTTAAAAGCAAATCACTAATTATTTGGATTGTTTCGGGTTCTGCGGAATAAGTCAGCATTTGAAACTGAAGAGCAGTTTGCATAACTTTTGTAATATTTTTATTTTTCAGTCTGTAATAAACATGTTTTCCCGCTTTTCTTTCTTCAACGACGGAATTGAATTTAAGCAGCTTTAAATGCTGTGAAGTTCTTGACTGGCTAATTTCCAGTGTTGTATGCAGTTCGTTTACGTCCATTTCTTTGTCTTTAAGCAAATTTATTATTTGAATTCTGTCAGGGTGTGACAAAACATCAAATAAATCAACAATAGACTTAATAACCTTATTTATTTGCTTTTTGGGCATGAAAAAAACCTTTAAACATATTAATATGCAATAATATATTATTTTAGAAAAAATTACAACTTTATAAAATTAAACTTCCCATACTTTCTATTGTCTCTGACTTATGTTTAGGTTATTTTAATTATATATTAATTTTTTATAATACGTCGTTTGATTATCAAGAGGAGATGAATACGTGAGTTCACTGGATGCAATACTAATACCGGTTGTGCATTTTATAGAACATACCATTACCGAAATGGGCGCTTTTGGTGTCGTATGTTTAATGGCGATTGAATCGTGCAATATTCCGCTCCCGAGCGAAGCAATTCTGCCTTTTGCAGGATATTTAGTGAGTAAAGGAGTTTTCAGTATTCATACTGCAGCGTTTGCAGGGGCATTAGGGTGTGTTGTCGGCTCAATTCCTTCATATTATATGGGTTACTATGGAGGAAGACCTTTTGTTGAAAAATACGGCAAGTGGTTTTTAATCAGCCGAAAAGATTTGGAAACTGCTGATAAATGGTCTGCAAAATATGGAGACTGGGCATTTTTTATTTGCAGAATGCTGCCTGTTGTCAGAACATTTATTTCATTGCCGGCAGGAATTTTAAGAGCCAATTACTGGAAATTCATCACTTTTACATTTATCGGCTCTTTGGTATGGAGTTATTTTCTTGTATATGTAGGAATAAAACTCGGACAGCACCGCGAAGCGTTCAAAGCAATCTGGCATCAGTTTGATTATGCAATAGTTGCAATAGTATTAGTTCTTGGAATCTTATATATTTACAGACATTTCAAACATTTAAAAGAGTCTTAATCAGGCTTTTATGTTTAACTTCCCGCCCAAGCTGCCGTTGACTGCGCTTTGCCCTGTCAGCTTAGATACATATTGTGTCATTCCTAAAAACGGAATTCTGTTAAT
>CAZEDP010000114.1:0-1378 GCA_964511035.1 uncultured Gammaproteobacteria bacterium | reverse complement strand
TCTATCTATATATATTAAAACATTTGCTTTGCACAAATGAACATTTTTGAAACAAATCTTATAAAAAATTAACATATTATAAAATATTAATATATTATTGTGACTTAAAGAATTGAAAAAACGTAATTTGCACATTATGGGTTTTCTAATCGCTTCTTTTTTGTAATACTGTTAATAGAAATAATTTTAAACTCATCCATACGAGAATGCTTTGAATACAGTAGAAAAAATCAAAATCCTCATCATAGAGGACCATACGCTTACCAGATTTGGACTAAAAACCGCATTTGGAGCTTGTGAAAATATTTATATAGCCGGAGAAGCCAATAACGGCGAAACGGGTGTTGAGTCGGCATGTTCTTTAAAGCCCGACATAGTTATTTTGGACATAGGCTTGCCTGATATGGACGGGGTTGAGGTTGCAAATTTAATAAAAGAAAAGGATAAATCCGTAAAAATAATAATGCTGACTTCTCACAATACAGAGAAGCAGATATGGGCATCATTTGCGGCTGGTGCAAATGCGTATTGCCTTAAGGACATTGAGCCGGAAAGGCTTATTCAGGTCGTAGAATCGGTTAATGACGGAGCATTATGGTTTGATCCCGCTATTTCAGGGATGGTTTTGAAAATTTTAACCGCTCAGCATACCATTGAAAATTCTTCTTCAGGCATAGAACCTGAAAACGGAGAAAAAATAACTCTTACTGACCGTGAGAGCGAGGTTTTAAATCTCATTGTCGAGGGTTTCGGCAACGGCGAAATTGCAGAAAAGCTCTTTGTAAGCATTCACACCGTCAAAGCACATGTCTGCAACATTCTTCAGAAGCTCTCCGTTGAAGACAGGACGCAGGCGGCTATTAAAGCGTTAAAAGACGGTTTAGTTTAATTTTTGAAGTTCTATGCATTTGTCTGAGATTTTTTCTATCAACGAATTCCCTGTCATTTCTTTGGGTTTTTCGATTTCCAGAATATCCAGAACAGTGGGCGCAACGTCAGCAAGACATCCGCCGTCTTTGAGTTGTGCTTTTTCGGGATAATTAATCAATACCATCGGAACAGGGTTGCATGTATGCGCCGTAAAAGATTTGTGAGTTTTCGGGTCCATCATACATTCCGCATTGCCGTGGTCTGCCGTTAATATCATAACGGTATCCGTTTCTTTAACAGCTTCGACAATTAGTTTCAAGCAGTTGTCGATTGTTTCGACCGCTTTTACTGCGGCTTCAAATATGCCGGTATGGCCGACCATATCGGGATTTGCAAAATTCACCAGATAAAAGTCATGCTGGTTTTCCTTTAGCCTTTTAACAAGGCCTTCAGTCACCTCATAGGCACTCATCTCTGGCTTTTCGTCATAAGTTTTAACCTTTGGACT
>CAZEDP010000113.1:0-5302 GCA_964511035.1 uncultured Gammaproteobacteria bacterium | reverse complement strand
TGTATTTTGCATACGAATAATATACTTGAAATTATTTTCAGATGTTTGATTATTAAGATGTTGTAATACAATGGAAAACCAAAATTGAATATAAAGTTTAATCCCTGCTCATAAGGATTTATAACAAACAAAAAAGCCCGAAATATTCCGGGCTTTTTGTTTGAAATATCCTGATGTCTAAACAGTAAACGCAGCTATTTGTTTCTGAAGATTTTCAGCAACCTTTGCCACTGCCTGCGAAGTCGCATTAATCTCTTCAAGACTTGCAGTCTGTTCTTCGGTTACACTTGAAATTTCCTCAGCTGATGCAGCTGATTCTTCGGTAATAGCAGATACATTCTCCATCATTCTGACTACATTGTCAGATGATTTAACAAGGTTGTCAGCAACGTTTGATACTTCAGCAGCCTGATCGGTTACCTGAGCTGATGCACCGACTATTTCCTTAAGAGATTTACCGACTGATTCAACTAAAACAACGCCGTCTTCGATTTCTTTTGTACCGGCTTCCATTGCGTGAACGGCATTATTAGTTTTGCCCTGAATTTCCTTAATCATTCCGGTAATTTGCTCTGTTGCAGCTCCGGTTTGTTCTGCAAGTTTTTTGACTTCTTCTGCTACAACCGCAAATCCTCTTCCGTGTTCGCCTGCTCTTGCAGCTTCGATTGCTGCGTTAAGAGCAAGGAGGTTTGTTTGTCCCGCAACATTTTTAATAAGGTCAACGATTTGTCCGATATTTGTACTCAGTTCACCTAATTCATTGATTGTTTTAGCAGTTTCACCGGACGTATGTTTAATTTCGTTAATTTTGCTAATGGCTTTGTCTGCCTGCTGACCGCCGTCCGTTGCATTAGTAGTTGCTGATTTGGCAAGACTGACAACATTTTCGGCATTTTGGAAAATTCTCTGAACAACGCCATTCATTTCTGTTAAGTTTTTGACGCTTGCATTAACATTCTTTGCCTGTTCCTGTGTACCTGCCGCCATTTGAGAAACACTTCCCGCTACCTGCTGTGCGCCCTGCGATGTCTGCTCTGCCGCTGCACTAACTTCTTCAGCGCCGGAAGATACTTCATCAACAGATTTGATAACTTCCTTAACGAGATTTTGCAGGCTGTCAGTCATTGCGTTAAATGCTTTTGCGCATTGTCCGACTTCGTCGGTTGATTGTACTTTAATTCTTTCAACTGCCAGATTTCCTTTTGCAACTTCGGTAACTTTAGCAAGAACTTCATTTATAGGACGTGCAATCATGTTGGCAATTAATAAACCGAGAGAAATTGCGACAATTACAATTATGACCAACGTAACTATCATAATATTTCTTACGTTTGCGGCATCACTTTTGCTTTGTTCGTTTATTAATTTTGCCTGTTCTGTTTTGTACTTGGACATATCTTCTATGACTTTGACAACAGCCTCAAACTTGTGCTCGCTTTCATTGTAGGTTTCATATGCCTCTTTCTGCTTTCCCGCAAAACTGAGCTCAACGATTTTAGTCCTGTCAACTTTATAGATAGCAAGTGCATCTTTTAAACTTTGAAGCAGAGTTTTTTCCTTCTCATCCAGATTTCTCGTTTCATAAGCTTTTATCAACTCAAGACCTTCAACTGCTCTTCTTTTTAAGTCATCCACAGCCGTCTGTTTGACTTTTACATCGGGATCAAAAATAATCTGCAAAACATTTGCCTTGTTTGCGTTCATGTGAATTCTGAAAAGGTCAATCTGCTCCTGCGGTAACAGATAATTTACATAAAGATTATCCGTTCCCTGAGCCATTTTTGTTGAATAATACTGTCCCGTGATCCCGACAAAAACAATAAAAATTGCCATTACCATAGCCAAACCCAGAATCTTGTAGACGGTTTTGAGATTTCTAAACCATTGCATTTAAAGTTCCTCCCACAAATCTAACTAATACAACTAATAAGACACGATAAAATTACTTTTATATATACGAACCAGATATTTATTGAATATTTATTGCATACTAATAAGATACTAAAGATATTATTTATTTGGCAAATATTTCAAAGAACTAAGTTAGTCAGACTTATCAAATTAATTATTATTATGAATTTGAAATTCTGCTCTCTGACAATATTTTAAAAAAAATCTTTTTTATTCAGTCATTATCAAATAACGATTTTATCAGCTTAATATTTCATAAAAAAAGCTCGGAAATTACTTCCCGAGCTTTTTTGGAATATGTACAATCTATAATTTAAAAGCTGCAACCTGTTTTTGAAGATTTTCGGCAACCTTAGACACTGCCTGTGAGGTTGCATTGATTTCCTGAAGACTTGCAGTCTGTTCTTCGGTTACACTTGAAATTTCTTCAGCTGCAGCTGCGGATTCTTCCGTTATGGCTGATACGTTTTCCATCATCCTGACAACATTATCAGATGTTTTTACAAGTTCGTTTGCGATCTGTGTAACTTCACCTGATTGGTCTGTTACCTGAGAAGATGCGCCTACGATTTCTTTAAGTGATTTGCCGACTGTTTCTACAAGAATTACGCCGTCTTCAATTTCTTTTGTGCCGGCTTCCATTGCATGTACGGCATTGTTTGTTTTACCCTGAATTTCCTTAATCATGCCGGTAATTTGTTCTGTTGCGGCGCCGGTTTGTTCTGCGAGTTTTTTAACTTCTTCCGCAACAACAGCAAAACCTCTTCCGTGCTCGCCGGCTCTTGCAGCTTCAATTGCGGCGTTAAGAGCAAGAAGGTTGGTTTGACCCGCAACGTTTTTAATAAGGTCAACAATTTGTCCGATATCTGAACTCAATATTCCCAGTTCATTAATTGTTTTTGCCGTTTCACCGGAAGTATGTTTAATTTCGTTAATTTTACTGATGGCTTTGTCTGCCTGTTGACCACCGTCAGTTGCATTAGCCGTTGCTGATTTTGCAAGTTTGACAACGTTTTCTGCATTCTGGTAAATTCTTTGTACTACGGCATTCATATTGGTAATGTCTTTAACGCTTGCATTAACGTTCTTAGCTTGTTCCTGCGTACCGGCTGCCATTTGAGAGACGCTTCCCGCGACCTGCTGCGCACCTTGTGATGTTTGCTCAGCTGCTGAACATACACCGCCGGCCCCTTCAGTAACTTCTTTGACTGAACTGCTGACTGCTTTAACAAGTTCATATAAATTCTTGAGCATTGTGTCGAATACTATGCACATATCGCCGATACAGCTTCTGTCAACTCTTCCCATACCGTCTATTGTCAAATCTCCGTTTGCCATTGAGGTCATTTTTGCGCCCAGATTGGACAACACGCCAAATATTCTGTAACCTGCTACCATTGCAAGCCATGCGCAAAGAACTGTACCTAAAAGAGAAGCTACAACAATTATAACGTTCGCCTGTACTTCTTTTTCCAAACTCGTTTTGTAACTTTCTTCAGCCTTATCTGAAATTATTGTTGCTACATCAGCTACATCTTTGAAGATTTTTTGAGCCAATGCTCCGTCTTTTTTGAACTTTGCAAAAGCTTCTTCGTCTTTGCCTGCCTGAGCCAACTTAATTGTTTCAGCTCTTCCTTCCTGATAGAGTTTCAGGTTTTCTTCAATATCGACTAAAAGTTCAAGCGCTTTTTTCTCGCCGAGCTCTTCCATTGCTTTTTTGAAATCGGCAAGGTGCTGGTCATTTTCTGCTCCGCGTTTGTGAATGTCTTCAATGTCAGCCTTTATCATTTCAGGATTATGTTCAAGAATTATGCTGAGTTCGTTTGTTCTGTTAGCGTTAAGGTTAATTCTGAATAAGTTAATCCATCTGATAGGCTTTAACTCGTCATTGTACATTGCCCCCAATGCTTTGTTGGTTT
This sequence comes from uncultured Gammaproteobacteria bacterium, assembly GCA_964511035.1. Classification (GTDB taxonomy): domain Bacteria; phylum Cyanobacteriota; class Vampirovibrionia; order Gastranaerophilales; family CAZEDP01; genus CAZEDP01. The sequence continues at coordinate 1,472 of CAZEDP010000113.1, read as the reverse complement.
CGGTATTGAAATAGTAGCCTGTATAGCCGACTATTAAAAGTGAAACCGCCGTGATGACGGCAAGAACCATCATCTTGTGGACTGTCTTAAGATCGTAAAACCATTGCATCGAAACACCTCCCATAAATCTAAAAAACATTTAACTCCAAACACGAGTTGATAAAATAATATTCAATTTTAATATGCTACATATATATAGACTTAATATTTATAGCATACTAATAACATACTAAATATTTGATATTTATGGCAAATTGTTAAGAATTTGTAACATAAGCAAATTGCAATAGCGACGGCGAGTAGCCATCGGTTTTGCATTGATACCAGATCATGAAAGATGCGAGAAAAATGTAATTTTTCCGCATCTTCATATATTGTGTTCTTGTTTTATAAAAGCAAGATTGAAATTAGAGAAAAAATAATTAACTTTGATAAACCTGAATAAAAAAATCGCTGAAGTTCAGCGATTTATTTGGGCGTTGAGGGACTCGAACCCCCGACATCTTCGGTGTAAACGAAGCGCTCTACCAACTGAGCTAAACGCCCTTGTTTCTTTGCTTAAATAAATTATCACGGTGGAGCTTTTCCGTCAAGTTTTATGCACAGATAATGTTTTATAGCGCCTTCAAATATTGACCATTTTGCCTATAAGCAATTTTGTCTTGAATTTGGATGTTTAATTAATACAATTATAATGTAGCTATTTGAGGAGACCTCTTATGAAAAAAACAGTCAGAGACTTAAAGGATATCAAAGGGGAAAAAGCCCTAGTAAGAGTCGATTTTAACGTTCCGCTTGACGAGAACCGCAATATTACAGACGACACAAGAATTAGAGCTGCTCTGCCTACAATAAACTATTTAAGAGAAAATGGCGCAAAGGTAATTCTTGTATCACACATGGGAAGACCAAAAGGTCAGGTCAAAGAAGAACTCAGATTAAACCCCGTGGCAAAAAGGTTATCCGAGCTGATTAATGCGCCGGTTATGAAATTAGACGACTGTATCGGTCAGGATGTAATACATCACCTCTCGTCACTTAACGACGGGGATGTTGCTCTTCTTGAAAATATAAGATTTTATGCCGAAGAAGAAAAAAATGAACCAAATTTTGCAAAAAATCTCGCAGAACTGGCTGATTTTTACGTAAATGACGCATTTGGAGCCGCTCACAGAGCACATGCATCTACGGAAGGCGTTACAAAATATCTCTCACCCTGCGTATCAGGATTCTTAATGGAAAAAGAATTAAATATGCTCGGCAAACTTCTTGAAAATCCTCCGGCTGGACTTAAGATGGATAGATTTTTGCAATATAATTCCGGCGACACTTTTGAAAGCAAGATACGTTCAATAATTGGATCGGACAACAGCTTTAGCGAATCCTTGCAGGAGCTTGCAGATCAAAGGGCCTTAGCAGAATCTAATCTTTCTAAGTTTGGCTATACAAAAGAAGATATCGAGAAATTTAAT
>CAZEDP010000112.1:0-5310 GCA_964511035.1 uncultured Gammaproteobacteria bacterium | reverse complement strand
TTGAAAGGGCGGAGCCCTTTCTACTTTACAGGGTGGCGGGCGGGCATAAAAACTCTCAATCAAAAAGTTCCAACCCCCTCACCCAAAACACACTCAAAAATTACACACTTTTCCCGCAAAAAAATTTAAATCTGCCACAGACACAGACCAGACCAACATCACAGCCAATCTGAACTGTGTAAAAACCCGAAAGGAACATTACCTGACATTCACTTCCATTCGCGCAATGCTGTGCTCTGTCAGGTTGATATATGCTGTGGGGGCAATCCCGATAAACAAGACAATCAACGCCATTGCAATGCAAACGCCTTCCAGCGTCTTGGAATCAGCCGCTTTATCTACTTCAAACTTCTGACCGACGGCAGACTTGTCGAACATAACTTTTATAACCCTGAAGTAATAATAAAGCCCGACAACAGTGTTTATGAGGGCAATAAGCAGCAGCAGTATGAAATACCCGCCTCCGAAGAATACTGATTTGAACAAGTAGAACTTGCCGATAAATCCGGCAGTTAAAGGTATTCCTGCAAGCGACAGGAAGCATAAGAACAAAGTCACGGCTGTAACAGGCTCTTTATAAAGAAGTCCTCTGAAATCATCCACATCGCTCTTTCCTGTTTTGTTTATGAAAGCTTCAACAGCCGCCCAAGCTCCAAGGTTTGTAAAGAGGTAAGCTATTATATAGAAAACGCTTCCCGAGAATCCTTCAGCTGAAATCACCGCTACGCCTGCCAGTAAATATCCGCATTGGGCGATTGAACTGTATCCCATAAGCCTTTTAATGTTAGTTTGTTTTATTGCGGCAAGGTTGCCTATCGACATGCTGACGGCGGCAATAAACCCGAGAATAAAACACCATAATGGAGCGTTTCCGTATATAACGCTCATAAATACTATTAAAGCGCCTAATCCTGCTGTTTTTGAAACAACCGAAATGAAAGCTGCGACGGGAACAGGGGCTCCTTCATAGACATCGGGCACCCAGAAATGAAAAGGAAAACTGCCCAGCTTAAATAAAAAGCCGCCCATAACAAGGATAAAGCTTATTGACAGAAGGAAGTATGCTTTTGTGGTTGCTATTGATTTTGAAATCGCTTCATAGTTTGTGTCTCCGGATATTCCGTACAGGAAAGACAATCCGTATAGCATTACAGCCGATGCCGCCGCGCCTATCAGCAGATATTTTAAGCCTGCTTCATTGGACAGTTTGTCGGATTTTGTGAAAGCGCATAGTATGTAGCTCGAAATACTGACTGTTTCCAGTGATATAAAGAAACTTATCAGGTCTCTTGAACTGACCAGAAGCAAACCTCCGAGTGATGCAGTTAAAATTAGGCTGTAAAACTCGCCTTCGCTCTTACCAAAGCCGGAAGTATAACTCTTAGACATCAGAACGGTTATTATCGTACCCGTCAAAATAAGAAACCCCATAAGGCAAGAGAAGGGATTTGAGACAAAACCGCCGTTCAGCAGCACAATTTCGTTGTTTAACGGAACAAATCTGTATGAAAACAGCGACAGGAATAAACCCGTCAGCGCAACATAAAACACCGCACCGGGTTTTATCTTTTCCGAAAGAAAAGACAAAACAATACTTGTCAAAATTGTAATCAATAGAACTGTTTCCGGTAAAAAAGCAATCTGCTGGCTATCAAAAAAACTCATTTCTGTCTCCGTCCGCTAAATAACAGCTAAAAAACCATTTACTGCAGTTTGGAACAAACTCGTCAATCCTGTCGGAAATATTCCGAAAAGGACAATAACTGCCGTTAATGAAACCAGAACAACGGTTTCATGAGGGGTTATATCATGAACTTTATTCCATTTTTCAAACATTGTGCCGAAAAATACTTTTTGAAGCATCCAAAGCAAATACCCTGCCGTAAAAATAATTCCCGAAGCCCCGATAATCACCAATTCTTGTATTGAAAGAGGCATAATAGACTTTAAGAAATAAATTTTGCTGAATGAATCGGATATAAATGCCCCGTAAAACGAAAATGTTTCGGCAGGAAAACCGATTAATAAAGGCAGCCCCAAACTTGCCAGAGCTATAATCATTGCAAAATAAGAAAGCCTCGGCATAACTTTTGCCAATCCGCCGAGTTGAGCCATATCTCTTGTGTGCGTCCTCAAATAAACCACACCGGCGACCATAAACAATCCCGCGCTTATAATTCCGTGAGCAAACATTTGAAATACCGCGCCCGATAAACCGAAAGGATTTAAAGCCCCCAGCCCCAGAAGTACAATTCCCATATGGCTGATACTGCTGTATGCAACAAGTTTTTTAATGTCTGTCTGAGCCAGTGCGACAAAAGCGCCGTAGATTAAATTTATAACGCCTAATAAAATTATTATTGCGGCAAAATACTGGGTGAAATCCGGTAAAAGCTGCAGGTTCATTCTGATAAGACCGTATCCTCCCATTTTTAACAAAATACCGGCTAACAACATGCTGGTCGGAGTTGAAGCATCGACATGCGCGTCAGGAAGCCAGGTATGAAAGGGAACTATCGGAAGTTTGACTGCAAAACCGATAAAGAATCCCCAAAAAGCTAAAGTTCCAAGCCAAAGCGGATAATTGTGATTGTTCAGCAATGAAAGAACACTGTGGTCAAATGTCAAAATGCCTGTTTGAACCCAATATTGATAATATACTGTCAGAATTGCCAGAAGCATAAAGATGCTTCCAAAAAAGGTATAAAGAATAAATTTTGTTGCGGAATACTCTTTTCTGCCGCTTCCCCAGATTGAAATCAGGAAAAACATCGGGATAAGTTCAATTTCCCAGAACAAAAAGAATAAAAATAAATCTCTGGAAGTAAAAACCCCCAATATTGCCGTTGTGAGAAGAAAAACCAATGAATAATAAAGCTTATACCTTTTTGTTATGTTGCTCTTACTTGCTATCAGAGCCATTAAAACAAGAAAAGTTGTTAAAATAACCATGATTAAGGATAAACCGTCAATACCGAATGAAAAACTTATACCCAAGGGTTTAATCCATTCATAACTTTGTACAAACTGGTATCCTTTTGCGGCATTGTCAAAAAATACCGCGAAAAGAAGCGAGTAAATAAAAAGTAATGTACCAAACCCCTTTGCGAACCTTCTTATTTTAACTTCATTATTGGGAAAAAACGGACATAATATAATAATAGAAGCTAAAACAGGTAAAAGAACCAGTGCTATGGGTGATAAGAATTGAATATTCATAACTCAAAAACCTTTATAAACAAAAATGAATTTCTTTTTACGAAACAAGTATAACACGGTCATTCCAGTTAGTTTTATAAAAAAAGGAGAGAAGAAAATCCCTCTCTCCCTGCTGTTAAAATCAACATTACACTTTTCTTTTGCATAAGAACCAGTCTACGCATTCTTCATGCTTTTCTTCCATTCTTTTTTCAGCTGCATCAACCGTATTTGGAGGCGGAATTATAACATTCTCGCCCGGTTTCCAATTTGCGGGCGTTGCGATTTTTTCTTTATCGCCAAGCTGAAGAGAATCCAGGACCCGAAGAATTTCGTCCATATTTCTGCCGACACTTGCCGGATAAGTAACCATGAATCTGATTATTCCCGAAGGGTCAATGATAAAGACAGTCCTTACGGCATGAACTTCGCTCATTGCAGGGTGTATCATACCGTATGTATGAGCAACATCCATAGTTAAATCGGCAATTACCGGGAATTTTATTTTAACGTTAAACTTTTGTTCGATAAGCCTTACCCATGCTATGTGAGAAAATACGCTGTCTATGCTTAGCCCCATAATTTTTGTGTTTCTTTTTTTGAATTCGTCGTGAAGCTTTGCGAAAGCAACAAATTCAGTTGTACATACGGGGGTAAAATCAGCGGGATGTGAAAAAAGAATTACCCAGCTGTCTTTTGCAAATTCCGAAAAAACAATTTTGCCCTGAGTGGTTTCCGCTTCAAAATTTGGTGCTTCTTCGCCCAACTTAGGGCATGAGCAGAATTCCATATCGTCATCGTACTCATCACAATATGTGCAGTCGTGTTCCATAATTTCCTCCGAATTTATCTTACAAGTGCATATATTAAACTAAGCATTTTATTATTTCAATTAAGCCTTTCAAGTAAATGAAGGAGGGTTATATATTTACCGAAGGTTTCTCAAAAAGATACTTTATTGTTTTGCTTTTGCTGTTATGAACTTCTCTAAAGCCTGCTTCATGCAGACATTCAATTATATGCAGGCTACCGTTAACATTTTTGTTATATTCCAGTTCACCTAAAACAAGAATACTGCCGGGCTGGAAATGTTGGTACAGGTCTAAAGCCAATTTGCGGATTTTATCAGGAGTTTTCAAATCCACCCATGCATTTCTAAAGAATAAGACTACCGGCTTTTTAAATTCTTTTTGAGCATCAACGGTTATATCCCCTTTTTCGAAAACAACTTTATTTCTGATTTTTTCAGATGCCGCATAAGTGTTATTTTTCCTGTGTGTAAAATAATCATCGAAAATCAGGTTTTGCAAAAGATTTCTGAATAGTCTTTTTTCATCTCCTTCAATTGTAAAAACACCGTAATCTGCAGCTTTAAGCATTTTTGGAGATATGTCTTTAGCCTGGATTTCAAAATATTTTTCTGCTTCTTTTTGTCCGAAAAAGTTAATTATTAAAAGCGCGATACTGTATGGCTCAGAACCGTTTGAACACCCGTAAGACAGTATTTTAACCCCGTTTGGGAATCTTTTGGAAAGAATTCCGGGCAGTTCAATCGGCATTTCGCGCAATATTGAAGTTGCATTATCGTGCATGACAAGATTACTGCATCTGCTTCTTTTGTAAGTCCGTTCAAAATTGGGGCTGAAAGGATGTGTTTTATATGTGTTTAATCTGCAAATCCGCAAAATCCATGAACCTTATTTCTATACATGGTTTAAAAAAAGAAACAAATTTTGTTGTTAGAGAAAAAAGCTTTTATGCAAATTTTTTTACAAAAATTAATGTTTTTAAACTGCTCCGATACAGCTTAAAGTTTGAACGGACAGGGCAAGAGTTCGGTTATGCTTTTTGTCGTGGGCTCACCGTTTTCATCTTCGAAAATAACAACCGCTGAATCTGAAAATTCATATATCCACTGCCTGCAAGCTCCGCATGGATAACAGAGCTTAGAATTAGGGCTAAAAACCGCAACTGCAAGCAATCCGTTTTTTTTGCCCGCCGCTATGGCAGTTGATAAAGCGTTTCTTTCAGCGCAGATTGTTAAGCCGTAACTTGCATTCTCAACATTACAACCGCAAAAAGTACTTCCGTCATCAAAAAGAATACACGCTC
>CAZEDP010000111.1:0-5351 GCA_964511035.1 uncultured Gammaproteobacteria bacterium | reverse complement strand
ACGGAACATCAGAAAGAAACGCAATCAAATCCGAAGTTGAGGAACGGGTAAAAGAAATAACCAGAATAGCAAAGTCATCTTCATTCTCGGCAGTTAAACTCTTAAACGGCGACAATACGACCATGACATTACAGGTTGGTCCTAACTTTGTAGCCACGGCAATCAGCTTGAACTCACTCGACATAGGCAGCCCTCTTCAGAGAGCAGATGCTACATCTTTAGGTCTTAACAGTGATACAGGCACTTTCCTTGATGATCAGTTTGCAACAGCACTTAAAGCTGCAAGTTTCCTTACATTAATTGACTCGGCGATAGCCACCGTTACCAGCAGAAGATCAACAATAGGCTCTCTTCAAAACCGTCTTGAAACTACAATTCAAAGTTTGGCAGTTAAACAACAAAATATGACCGCATCAGAATCAAGAATAAGGGATACAGACGTAGCAAAAGAAGCAGCTGCTTTGACGAAGAACCAAATCCTGCAGCAGGCTTCAGCAAGCCTCTTAGCTCAAGCTAACCAATCTCCAAGTATTGCACTCTCACTTTTAGGCTAATAACGATTTAATTTTAGGGATATAGTGACATTTCACACAGCCTGTCAGAGACAGGCTTTTTCTTTTGGGAGAATTATTCAAGATATTTTCGTCCGCAGCCCCATCCGTAGTTGGTTGCTGCCGTGCTTCCTTCTATACAGGATACAGAGGGATCGGTGATAGCGTTATCGCCTGTTGTGCCTCTGGGTTTTACCGAACCGTCCGCAAATAAATACATTTCGTAAATATCTCTTCCAAGCATATTTGGTCCATCATTACCGTTTACATCCACGTATATTTCTCCGCATATATTTGTAAGGGCATTATCAATAAAAGCACAGTCAACTCTTCTTTGTCCGAAACCAATATGAGCACCATTAGTCAAAATAGCTCTGGATAAATCGGTCATATCCCAACCTGTTGCCACTCCGTTCAAATATCTCAGACCTGAAGTAAAACAGCCGTTAGGATCGACTGCAGTTCCGGCATCACAGGTTTTTGTATAATGTAAAAAACTTGCCAATTGATTTCTTTCATCATCCACACTGGCAAAAAGTCCGTTGAGATTGGCTCCTTTTTTGGCAACGAACATCTGCATTCCGTTTGATATGTCCTGATAGACCTTTTTCCATTTTGACCTTAATTGCACGTCATTTGTGCTTGACAGCATAACGGGTATGGTTAATGCCGCAACTACACCAATTACCAATATAGTTACCAGAACTTCAGCCAGTGTAAACCCGCCAAGTTTTTTAATCATTTTTATTCTCTCCTGAATATTTTTCATTTTGCTTCATCGTTACAATTTAGTATACAAAATTTTCTACTGTTTTTTTATTTTCTAACAAGTTCATTAAACATTTTCTGCTATAATCACTATATATAAATATTTGAGAGAAGTTGTTGATGCCTGATAAAAGGATAATTAACAAAATAATTAAAGCAATCTTAAAAGTTTTAAAACCTGACAAGATAATACTGTTTGGTTCTCAAGCAAGAGGAGATGCAGGTTTAAGCAGTGATTATGATTTTTTGATTATTAAAGAAGGAATTAAAGACGGCTTGAAGGTTGAAGGTGAGATTTACAAGAAGTTGGTCGATGTTGATGAACTTGTCAGCGTGGATATTGTTGTAGCAACACCTGAAATAATCGAAAAATACAAAAATGCCATTGGATGTATAATCAAACCTGCTCTTGAGGAAGGAATTGTCGTTTATGGATAATTTATTTACATCTCAAGACTGGCTAAAAGAGCTAAAAGCAATCTAAACAGAGGCAAAGAAAATAAAAATCTTGAAGAAAGAGAAATATTCATCGAAGATTTGTGTTTTGACCTTCATCAAGCTGCTGAAAAATCATTTAAGGCTGTGCTAATCCATTACGAAATTGCTTTTCCAAAAACACATGATCTTTCGGAATTGATAAAACTGATTAAAATGAAAACAACTGTTAGTGTTCCCGATTATATTAAAGATTCCGCAGAGTTAACAAAATACGCCGTGCTTACAAGATATCCCAATTGGAATAAGATAAGCAATGAGACTTATTTGGAAGCGGTTAAACTCTCTGAAAAGGTTTATATATGGGCGCAAGGTCTTATACTGAATTGAAATTCTTCGTTCATTTAATTAAAGGTAATGTTTAACAATCTGCTATTATAAAATTAATAAATAATGATAAAGAGGTTAAATCATGAAAAAAGCATTCACTTTGGCTGAAGTTCTTGTTGTTCTTTTGATAGCCGGTGTTATTACGGCACTGGGTATTTCTGTAATAAAAAATAATAATTCGGACAGAAACAAAGTATTGTACAAGTCAGCTTTCAGGATAACCGAACAGGTAGTAAACGAGCTTGTTTCTGACCTGTCATTGTATGCCACCGGTGAATTAGACACCACTTTTTGCGCCAACTTCAAGGCTAAGGTCAATACTATTACAGAAACAAGCTGTGCTACTTCTACCGTTGCAACAGCAAATAATTTTGTTACCAGCAACGGAATGAGATGGTTCAAAATGGAAGGTGATTTTACAACAGATCCAAAAGTTATTCAAGTTGATGTTAACGGGGCGGGTAATCTTCCTAATACAGCAGGAACCGATATTTTAAGGATAAATGTTTTCAAATCCGGCAAAATCAGTGCACCTACCGGTGGTTTGGAAGAACAGTATCTGACGCAGTAAAGATGACTTTTATTTTTAAAAGAATTTTTTATTTAATTGTTATTTTTGCCTTTTGTCTCGGAATGGCAGGATGTTCTGCTGATAAATCACCCTCTGTCAAGCAAATTGAGTTTTGGACTCTTCAGCTTTCCGATTTTGCTCCTTACATAAACCGCATCATTGCCGACTATGAAAAAACTCATCCCGATGTAAAAATTAAATGGGTGGATGTACCTTTCTCTGAGGGAGAAAAACGAGCCCTTGTAGCAGTTATGAGCAAGGAAGTCCCCGATCTGATAAACATGAACCCGAGTTTTGCCTCAACACTGGCTTCAAGGGGCGCGCTGGTGAATCTTAAGCCATTGATAGGCAAAGAAGATTTTGATTCGTATCTTAAAGAAAGTTGGGATGCATCGGCATACGGAGAAGATTACTTTGGGATTCCTTGGTATATTACTTCCTCCGTTACTCTATACAATACTGCCATACTTAAAAAAGCAGGCTTAAATTCAGGCAAACCCCCGAGAACTTTTGAAGATATGAAAAGGATTTCGGAGGTTATCAAAAATAGAACAGGTAAATATGCCTTTATGCCGAATTTGACAGAAAACGGCAAGATGGTGCAGATATTCAGCAGATATGATATTCCCATAGTGAATCAAAACAGGACAAAAGCTGTTTTTAATACGAAAAAAGCGGCAGAAGTTCTTGATTTCTGGAAATATCTTTATCAAAAAGATCTGATACCGCCCGAATCCTTAACCGAAGGACACCGGGCTTCTCTTGAAAAATATCTCTCCGGCGAAAATGCCTTTATTTTTGCAGGAGCAAATTTTCTCAAAATTATTAAAGAAAATGCTCCCGAAGTTTATAAATATACAAAAGCAGCACCTCAAATAACCGGAAGTAACGGAAAAGTGGATTTTGCCCTTATGAATCTGGTAATACCTCTTAAAAGCAATCATCCTAAAGAAGCCGCTGATTTCGGGCTGTTTTTAACAAATGCCGAAAATCAGCTCGAATTTTCGAAACTTGCCCCGGTTTTGCCTTCAAATAAAGCTGCCCTTAATTCCCATTTCTTTAAAAGCCGAAAAAATTCGGACGAAATGCAAAAAGCAAGAGCGTTAAGTGCAAATCAGCTCAAAAGAGCTCAAAAACCCGTTCCACCGCTTCCGAACAATAAGGAATTGTTTGAAATAATTGATTATGCAACTCAAGATGCATTGTTAAACAATAAGGATTCTAAAGAAGTTTTGGACAATGCCGTGAAAGAGTGGGATAAAATACTTTTGAATTAAACATTCAGAGTGATTTTTATCTCAAGAAGCTTTTTATAATTTTTTCCTGTTGTTGGTATTCAAGCAGGAATGCGTCATGTCCGTATGAAGACTCAATGGAGCAGTAGCTGACATCTTTATCAGCTTTCATAAGTCCCTTGACTATTTCCTTCATTTGTTCCTGAGGGAACAGCCAGTCGGAGGTAAATGATATTATGAGAAATTTGGCTTTACTGGACTTGAAAGCCTTTGATATCGAACCGTAGTTTTGAGGCACATCATAGTAATCCAGAGCTTTGGTAATATACAGGTAGCTGTTTGCGTCAAACCTCTCTACGAAACTTTGTCCCTGATGCCTCAAATAGCTTTCCACCTGAAAATTAATGTCAAAGGTAAAATCCAGTTCGTCCTTGTCCTGAAGTCTTCGTCCAAATTTATCATGCATGGATTCTTCGCTCAGATAAGTAATATGTCCTATCATTCTGGCAAGGGCAAGCCCGTTTGAAGGAGATTCTCCTTCGTAATAATTTCCGTTATTCCAATTTGGGTCAACGACAATAGCTGTTCTGCCGACTTCATTAAATGCAATTGCCTGTGCGGACAGCCTGCTGGAAGTAGCTATAAATATAGCCGAGCGAACATTCTCAGGATATGATATCGTCCATTCAATCGCCTGCATACCGCCCATAGAGCCGCCGACAACACATTTTAGAGATGTTATTCCTAAGTAATCAATAAGTTTTTTCTGTACCTTAACCATGTCTTCAATTGTTATCATCGGGAAAGACAAACCGTAAGGCTTGCCTGTGTCGGGATTAATTGATGAGGGACCGGTTGTTCCCTTGCATCCCCCGAGAACATTTGAGCAGATGACAAAATATTTTTCTGTGTCAAAGGCCTTAGCCGGACCGATTGCTTCGTCCCACCAACCCGTTTTCTTGTCGTTTTCGCTGTGAACTCCCGCGGCATGCGCGTCACCGGATAAAGCATGGAGGATAAGAATTGCATTTGACTTATTTGCGTTCAGTTGACCGTAAGTTTCATATGCAACGGTAATGGGACCAAACTCAATGCCGCTTTCCAACGTGATTTTTTCGTTAATCAGGTAATATTTGGTTTCAACTATGCCGACCGATTTATTCATAATAATCAGATAATATCCCTAAAAATGCTTTTTATTTCCTACAAAGCTGTTTGAGATGCTTCATTTTCTCTCATGAAAATTTTATACGACAATTCTGCAAGTCTTTTGCTGATTTCGCCCGAAGAAAGTTCTAAAATGTTTATTATTTCTTCAATGTTTTGTTCCTGAATGTACTTTAAGCAGAATAATTTGTAATATTTTTTGTCATTATTTTCACTGTCAATTTCGCAAATTAT
>CAZEDP010000110.1:0-5367 GCA_964511035.1 uncultured Gammaproteobacteria bacterium | reverse complement strand
TACGATTATTTTTGATTGCATTAGCTGCCAATAGCGGTAAATCCATGACAAGACTCCTTTTAAAATCTAACTCTCACATATACTTAAAAACCAAACAAAAAAATTGTTGCTATGTTTGTCGAAAAATTTACAATCTATAACAAATTTATTTGTTTATTAACAAAAATTTTTATAATTTATTTACTGATAAATACTCTTCAATCTGGTACAGGCTGTATTTGAACATATCTTCCCTGCCGGCATAATATTTTTTATACCAGCTCAGCGTCTTGTCAATAGTGCCATTTATGCCGTAAAGAGGCCTCCAGCCAAGTTCCTTTTTTGCTTTGCCGTTATCGAGCATCAAAAGTTTAGCTTCATGAAGAGAAACATCTCTTCTTATTTCAAATTTTCCTTCGCCCCAGAGGTCAATAACCGACTCGACTATTTCTTCCACAGTTTGATTCTCTAAGTTATCGGGACCAAAATTCCACCCGCCCAAATAATTTAAGGGATTTTCAAGCAGTTTCGCACCAAGCAGAAGATAGCCGTAAACAGGTTCAAGAACGTACTGCCATGGACGAACTGCATCAGGGTTTCTTATTATGATTGCTTTCTTAGTGGATAAACTTCTTACGCAATCCGGTATCAGCCTGTCTTCAGCCCAATCGCCGCCGCCGACCACATTGCCCGCTCTGGCTGAAGCAAGAGCCGTATTATGAGTTTTGCCGAAATCACGAGGATTAAAGAATGAATTTCTATATGCCGATGTTAAAATCTCTGACATTGCCTTGCTTGAACTGTAAGGGTCATAACCTCCAAGGCTGTCTGATTCTTTATAAAAAATATTTTGCTCTTTATTTTCGTAGCATTTGTCACTGGTGACATTAACAAAGGCCTTTACGCTTTCTGTGTTTCTGGAGGCTTCCAGAAGATTTAAAGTCCCCATAACGTTTGTCTCATAGGTCAGCCGTGGCTCTTTGTATGACAACCTTACAAGAGGCTGTGCCGCCATGTGAAAAACAATATCGGGCTTATGTTTTTGAAAAACTTCCTTTACTTTATTTTCGTCTCTGATGTCGCCTTCTATAGAGCTAATTCTGTCTTGAAGACTTAAAACTTCAAACAAAGAAGGATTTGTGGGGGGTTGTAAAGAATACCCTATAACTTCCACACCCAGAGAATAAAGCCATAAACTCAGCCAAGCTCCTTTAAAACCTGTATGCCCGGTAACAAGCACTTTTTTATTTTTGTAAACTTCAAGCGATTTTTTCATTATTCCCAGATTCTCCAGGGAGCGCTTCCGTCATTCCAGAGTTTCTCAAGGTCGGTTTTGTCTCTCAAAGTATCCATGGGCCGCCAAAACCCCTTATGCCTGTATGCGTTTAACTGTGATTCGCGTGCGAGTGTTTCCATCGGTTCATTTTCCCAGAGGGTGCTTTCCTCCTTGATGTATTTAAAAACTTCAGGCTCCAGAACAAAAAAACCGCCGTTGAGCCAAGCGTTATCGCCTTTTGGTTTTTCGTGAAACGACGATACCACCTCTCCGTCGGTAATATTTAAAGTCCCAAATCTTCCCAACGGCTGAACTGCCGTAACCGTTGCAAATTTTTTGCTGTTTTTGTGGGATTTAATAAGCTCGTTTAAGTCTATATCAGCCACTCCGTCACCGTAAGTCAGCATAAAAGTTTCATCACCGACATATTCCCGGACTTTTTTAATTCTTCCCCCTGTCATGGTATTCAATCCTGTATCAACAAGGGTAATTTTCCACGGCTCCGTCTTGCTTTTGTGAATGTCAATTTTATTATTTTCAAGGTCTATGGTTATATCCGACTGATGAAGGAAATAATTATAAAAATATTCTTTTATCTGATAGCCCTTATAACCCAGAAGAATAACAAAATCATTGAAACCGTAATGTGAATAGATTTTCATAATATGCCAGAGAATTGGTCTTCCGCTAATCTCAACCATGGGTTTCGGTCTTAGTTCCGTTTCTTCGCTTAGCCTTGAGCCGTATCCTCCGGCAAGAATTAAAGTTTTCATTTACTCTCATCCTTTATAGCACAGCCGGGAGCAACTCCCCAGTGAAGCTTTTCCCTTAAAATCCCGTAAAAACCGTTATTTTCTTTTTCGGGTAAAACAATAAGCGCCTTTTTTTCGTTTCTTTTCACTGATATATTGCTTGAACTCTGCAGTCGTATGTTTTCTTGCCCGTCAGCGGTCAAAGTATAGTATTGAGCATCGCATTCCACCGAAACATTAAGGAGTGCGTCAGCTCTTATAACAATAGGTCTGGAAGTCAAAGCATGCGGACAAACCGGCACTATAATAAAAACTTCCAAATCAGGGGTTACAACCGGTCCGCCGGCAGAAAGAGTATAGGCCGTTGAACCGGTCGGTGTCGAAATTATTAAACCGTCCGCAAGATAATCACAAACTTTTTTACCGTCTATGCTGAGTGACAGTTTAGAGCTTCTCGATACCGGCTCTCCTCTTATGACAATATCATTTAGCGCAGAATAACTTTTTAAAGTTTTTCCAATCAGTGAAAGCTGTGTATTATCTTTATCATCGGCAAAAGCTTGAAGCATAAGCCTTTCTTCAATTTTAAATCTGCCTTCCATCAGTTTTTTAAAAGCGGCTTCAATTTCATTCGACATAATCTGAGCAAGAAAACCAAGCCTGCCTGTATTTATGCCGAACAAAGGAACGCCTTTTTCCGCATAGAACCTTGCCGCACCCAAAAATGTTCCGTCACCGCCGACAATAACAGCTAACGTTATATCATCCCTGAAAAGCTGCCTATTATCGCCCTGCTCCTTGAGATTTAGAGGATGTGTCTCAAATCTTAAATCAAGCTTTTTAAGTGTTTTTTCCAGTTCTTTTATAACTTCTGCGGCTTTTGTATGCTCGGAATTATAAATTATGCCTATTTTTTCAAGAGAAAGGACTTTATTATCGGACGATTTTATTTCATTGGAGTGTTTCATGGGCTTTGTCTACCGTTTCCGTAATCAATTTTTCATTAAAAGGTTCATCGCTGCTTTTCAAATAAATCAAATACTCTATATTTCCCGCAGGTCCTTTTACAGGAGAAAAAGCAAGATTTACAGGGTTAAAACCGATTTTAGCGGCATAATCAGCCACAGTTTTTATAACATTAACATGAACATTTTTATCTCTCACTACCCCTTTTTTCGGCACATCCTCCCTGCCGGCTTCAAACTGAGGTTTTATAAGCGCAATAATTTCCTGTTGGTCAGGGTTCATAAGATTTTTAATATTTTCAAGCACTTTGGTTATTGAGATAAAGGAAAGATCTAATGTTGCAAGTTCAGGGCTCTGTTCGCTGTCTGATGCATCAAATTTTTTAAAAAGTTCCTCTTTTGAAACATTCCTTATATTGGTTCTTTCAACCACAACAACTCTTCCATCATTACGCAAACGCCAATCCAGCTGACCGTAGCCAACGTCAACCGCATAGACCTTTTTTGCTCCTTTTTTCAAAAGGCAGTCAGTAAAACCGCCTGTTGATGCACCGGCATCAAGACATATTTTGCCTTCAACATTTATTCCGAATTCTTCAAGAGCTTTTTCAAGTTTTAGCCCGCCGCGGCTAACGTAAGGCAAACTTTCAACTTCAATTTCAGAGTTGTCCGACAGAGCTATAAGAGTTCCTGCTTTTGTAACTGCAATGCCGCCAATTTTCACCTGCCCTGCCATTATTGCCGACTGTGCTTTACTTTTGGTCTCAAAAAAGCCTTTTTCGGTTAAATATAAATCCAGTCTGATTTTTTTATTTTTTTCAGGCATTTGATTTTTAGTATTATTTGAGACTTTTATTTTATCCCAAAATAACAACCGTTGCAGATTACTTGCCTGAAAGATTTTTCGGTATAGTAACAGTCAGATAATTATTCTTAACTTCTTTTTTTATAATTGAAGCATTAATTCTAATCGGCAGATTAAAACTCTGATAAAACACGGACGAATTGTAAGAATCATCTTTTTCGTTGCTGTAATCCGCCGATATTATTATTCTTTTATCTTTTGTTTTTACCTGAACATTTTTAGGGTCATTATTAAACGCTTTGAGATTTACCTTGATAATATAATCCTTTGGAGTTTCTAAAGTCTGTACGGTAGGTTTTCCGTTAATTAATTTAGGACTTGCAAACTGCATCATTCCGGTCGGCATTGATTTGAAATCATTAATATCGGCAAATTCTTTATCAAAATCCTCAAACATCCTGTCTGCCTGCTCCATATACTTTTGCATATAATCATGCATCCTGAAGTGGTCAAAACCATTATTAAAAATATAATCATAACGGTAATTTGTATTCATTTGATGCGCCAATACATAAAACGCCAAAAAACAACCGAGAAAAATTGCAACAAAAACTGCTGCAAGCATAAGCCAGAATTTTTTTGTCGAACTTAAATCTTTATCCATTTATAACCTCCTCATATCTTTAACGACAAAAATATTTTACCAACGTAAAATATTTTTTCCTGAGACCTTAACAAAATTTTAAACTTTCCAGAGACTTATATGCGAATAGAGAAACACTTACTTAGTTTTCGGTGTTTCTCTATTAATTTTATTATAATTCCTGTCGAATTCTTTTTAATTGCCTTATTGGGTATATTTTATAACACTTTGCAACGAACACAGTAAAAAAGCAAAAAACTTGAAAGTTTTGTGGCGCTAGCGGGAGCTTTAAAAAATTGAAACGGTCAGTTTCACTTTTTTAAAAGCACATTCTTATTAGACACTGGTTGATAAAGACGGAGCTATTATAATAAATTTCCTGATAAGATCAACATCCCACTGTATGCCGGCGCCTTTTTTCAAAATTTCAATCGCCGTATCAATGCTTAACGCTTTTCTGTAAGGTCTATCGCTTATAAGGGCATGAAAAGCATCTGCAACAGCAACAATTCTTGCACCGTACGGAATATTCTCACCTGAAAGTTTATCAGGGTAGCCTAATCCGTTCCATTGTTCATGATGATGCCTGACGATAGGAATAAGGTCCTTGATTGAATGTATGGGTTCAAGAACTTTAGTTACGCCTATTTCAGGATGCTGCTTCATTATCTCCCATTCATCATCTTCGAGCTTGCCCGGCTTTGACAAAATTGCTTCAGGTATGCCGATTTTTCCGACATCATGAAGCATTGCCGCAAGTTTAATTTTTTCGACTTCGAATTCAGGAAGGCTTACTGCTCGCGCAAGAGCTTCCGCATATCTTGACACACACTGCGAATGACCTCTTGTGTAGGGATCTTTAGCATCAATAGCGCCGGCCAATGACTTGACAACTTCAATACAGTTGTAATTCCTGTCAAGATTCTCTTCGTAGAACTGCTTAACGG
>CAZEDP010000109.1:0-5440 GCA_964511035.1 uncultured Gammaproteobacteria bacterium | reverse complement strand
ATAATCAACAGCCGTTACTGAAAGAAGGATGTCAAACAAGCCGGTAGGATTTTCTTTTAAAAAACTGACAGCAGAATGAATCTTAGCTGAGTCTATTTCGATATTCTCAATTCCGTCGGTGCTTTTACCTAACGGAACAAGTGTAAGACCATTATTTAAGTTTCTTTCATTATCCTGCATTTATTTCTTTCCGCTTTCTCTCTTAAGAGTCAGTTTTTTCTCATCGTAACCTTCAGACTGCACTCCCCAGTGGTACACTTCGAAATCTTCCAAAGGAAGCAGCAGTTCTGAATTTTCATCTTTAGCAAAGCTGACCCTCGGCTTATGTTCGGCTATGTATTTCTGCCTGTCGAGAATGGTTTCTTTTTTAATTTTATTCTGAAGCTGAATAATTGCATCCAATAACGCTTCCGGTCTCGGCGGGCATCCCGGCAAGTAAACATCAACCGGAATTAGCCTGTCAACGCCTCTGACAACCGAGTAAGAATCGTTTTCGAACATTCCGCCCGTAACGGCACAAGCACCCATTGCAATAACGTATTTGGGTTCCGGCATTTGTTCATAAAGTTTAACAAGTGCAGGCGCCATTTTGTGCGTAACAGTTCCCGCTGTAATCATTAAATCCGCCTGTCTGGGGGTTGCTCTGAAAACTTCCGAGCCGAACCTTGCGATATCAAACTTAGACGCGCTCGTTGCTATCATTTCTATCCCGCAGCAGGAAGTTGCAAACGTCATGGGCCAGAGAGAATTCGCCCTGCCCCAGTTATAAACAAAATCTAATGCTGTTATTATTACTTTCATTAAATAATAAGCTCCGAAAAATTGTCTTTAGGCTCACTGCCATTTTAAAATATCTTTTTTCCAGGCATATATTAAGCCAAGAAAAAGAATTGCTATAAATATAAAGGCTTCAATCAAAGCATAAAGCCCTAATTTGTTATATGCCACAGCCCATGGAAAAAGGAAAACGGCTTCCACGTCAAAAACTATAAATAATAACGCATACATATAATATTTGACGTTAAACTGAATCCTTGATTCGCCGAGAAGATTCATACCGCATTCATAAGGCGTTTTTTTAGTTTCGGTAGGATTCTTGGGATGTACGATGTAAGAAAAGATTAAAGCTGCCGAAGCAAAAGCTATCGACAAAACTACAAAAACTGCAAGAATTCCGTAACCTGTGATAATCATCTCTAATTTGACCTAAAATTCAGGCTGTATAACGATAAGTAATTTATACCATAAAAGATTTCTTTTTTCTTACTACTCTCTTCGGAGGATAGATAAAACAGGCATTGCATACTTAAGTTGCAGAAAAACTATAAGAAATGCTGATACTAACAGAATGTTAAGTTTTGTATAGTTAAAAATGAAGTTATGCGGGATGCATTTTCTTCAAATCAGGGATGTTTTAGTTAAGATAAGGAGAATCTTATGAGTATTGTTGTCAACACGAACGTTAGTTCTTTGATGGTCCAAAGAAGTTTGGCTACTTCAACAGAAGGAATTGGTAAGTCATTAGAACGTTTGTCAACCGGTTATAGAATCAACCGTGCAGCAGATGATGCAGCCGGCTTAACCATTACCGAAAGCTTAAAAGCTCAGGGAAGAGGTTCTGCAATGGCTACTCAAAATGCTCAAACCGGTGTAAACCTTCTGCAAACGGCTGAAGCTGATCTTGGAATTATTCAGGATAACCTTCAAAGAATCAGAGATCTTTCCGTTCAGGCTGCAAACGGTACAAACGGCACTTCAGAAAGAACAGCAATTAAATCGGAAGTTGATCAGCGTGTTAAGGAAATCACAAGAATAGCAAATTCTTCGGCGTTCAACTCAATTAAATTGCTCGACGGAACCAATACAAGTCTTGCTCTTCACATAGGAGCAAATTTCGTAGCAGATGCAGTGAGCTTAAACTCTTTAACAATAGGCACACCGCTTGACAAAGCCGATTCAACATCATTAGGCTTGAACAGCGCCAGTGACGCGACCTTCTTAACAACTCAGTTTGAAAGCGCAACAAAGGCTGCAAGCTACATTTCATTAATCGACACCGCTATTTCAACAGTATCAAGCAGAAGATCGACTATCGGATCTCTTCAGAACAGATTAGATTCAGCAATCTCCAGTTTGGCTGTTAAACAGCAGAACATGTCAGCTGCAGAATCCAGAATTAGAGACGTTGACGTCGCTAAGGAAGCAGCAGGATTAACGAAGAACCAAATCCTTCAACAAGCTTCAGCAAGCTTACTTGCTCAAGCCAACCAGGCACCAAGTATAGCACTTTCATTAATCTAGTAATAAGGAAAAATGAATTCAAATGGGGTTTGCATTATGCAAGCCCCATTGTTTCAAAAACTTGAATTATGACGGTAAGTTTAAGAACAATAAAAAATAAAGTAATAATTGATATCCACAGTTACAGGCTTGACGGTGGCATCGTTCCCGTATTGAGAAAAACTATTATTGACCTTATTGAAAAAGATTTTTCAAATATTCTGATAAACTTTTCACTCATTAATTCTCTCAGCAGCGAGGCTCTTGGGTGTCTGATTTCCGCTCATAAAAAATGTCTGCGTAAAAAGGGAGAATTATGTCTTTTCGGAATGAAAAACGATATTCTGGCAATATTCTTCGTTATTCAGCTGGATGAGTACTTAAAACTTTATTCATGCGAAAATGATGCCCTGAACAGAACTAATCCTCTTATAAAAAGAAGATTTAAAGTGGTCAGGCGCTGATTTTTTTGATAAAAACTTCCGCTCTTTCTCTTGTTTGTCTGTCAATTTTCAAAATATCTTCAAGAGAAGGACGTTTTACAGTTTCATGCTCCCCAAGCCCCGCTTCTATGATAGAAGGTATATCTGTAAGTTTAATCTTCTCCGTTAGGAAAGCATTAACAGCAGCTTCATTAAGAGCATTTAAAGCCGCAGGGTAAGTCCCGCCATTGATGCCCGCTTCGTACCCCAACCTCAGGCAGGGGAATTTATCCTTATCAGGGGCAAAAAATTCCAGCTTTTCGGCTTTAATTAAGTCCAGGCTGGAGGTTTTAATTCCTTCATGCCTCTCAGGATAAGTGAGAGCATATTGTATGGGAATATGCATTGTAGGAACGCCCATCTGGGAAATAAT
This sequence comes from uncultured Gammaproteobacteria bacterium, assembly GCA_964511035.1. Taxonomy (GTDB): domain Bacteria; phylum Cyanobacteriota; class Vampirovibrionia; order Gastranaerophilales; family CAZEDP01; genus CAZEDP01. The sequence goes on along the minus strand of CAZEDP010000109.1, from coordinate 2,305 downwards.
GCTGCCGTCACAAAACTCTACCGCGCCGTGAACTATGCTTTGCGGATGTATAAGCACTTCGATATCCTTATAATCAAAATCGAACAAATAATGAGCTTCTATTACTTCCAAGCCCTTATTCATTAAGGTCGCGCTGTCAACGGTTATTTTATTTCCCATTGACCAGTTTGGGTGAGACAGCGTTTGCTTAATTCCTGCTTTTGCTATTTCTTCGTAAGTGCTAAGCCTGAAAGGTCCTCCTGAAGCAGTTAAAATTATTTTTTTTGCCTGCGAATTACTTCTACCGTTAATGCACTGAAAAATTGCCGAATGTTCACTGTCAACGGGAATTATTTTTGATTTTTTGTCTTTCAGCAAGTCTTTGATTATTTCACCTGCTGAAACCAGAGTTTCTTTATTCGCAAGAGCTACATCTATGTTGTTTTCTATTGCGCTAATCACCGGCTTCAGTCCATGCAGCCCTGTGACCGCTACAAGAACAATGTCGTTTCTGGTATTTGCGGCAATTTCGGAAAGTCCGTCATCCCCCCATAAAATTTCGGTTTGCCTGAAGCAACTTTTTAATTCCATAGCGGCTTTTTCATCTTTTACGGAAACAACCTCGGGTTTGAATTTAATAATTTGCTCCTTTAATAGTTCAATATTATTTCCCGCCGCAAGAGCAAATAAATTAACTCTGCCTTTGAGGTTTTCTGTAACTTCGAGAGCCTGTCTGCCGATAGAACCGGTAGAACCCAGTATTGAAACTGTTTTGATTTTATCCATATATTTTTTGTTTGTTACCGATTTTTTAAAATTCACCAAACATAGTAAAATAAATGTGTTTGTAAATCTATGTCGGAGTAAATTCAAAAATGATTATCAGGGTATTAACCATTGGACCGTTTCAGGTAAATAATTATCTCGTAGTTTGTCCCGAAACAAAAAAAGCCGCTATTATTGATGCTGGCGGTGATTATGAACTGACAATCGCAACCGCAAAAGAATACGATGCTCAAATCGAATATGTTTTAAATACTCACGGGCATTTAGACCATATAGCAGGCGATTATGACCTGCAAACAAATATGGGAACAAAAGTTTTGATGCATAAGGATGACGAATTGCTTGCAGGCGCATTAAAAGAGCATCTGAAACTTTACGGAATGCCTGATTATGAGGTGCCCCGCATAGATGGTTTTGTAGAAGACGGTCAGGAGATTACAGTAGGAAATATTATCTTTAAAGTAATTCATACCCCCGGTCATTCAAAAGGTTCCGTCTGCTACTTTACAAAAGGGATCTTGTTCTCCGGTGATACACTCTTTGCTTCCTCTGTCGGGCGAACAGATTTACCGGGAGGTTCTTACGAAGAACTTGAACAATCAATAAAGAAAAAACTTTTTAACCTCGAAGATTCGACGATAGTTTATCCGGGGCACGGAAAACCTACTACCATAAAAGAAGAAAGGTTTAATAATCCTTATTTCGGCATAGAGGTTGCCAAAAGGCAAAAATGACTCCAAAAATCAAAATTTGCGGGATAACAAATCTTGCCGATGCTCAGCTTGCGGTTAAATCAGGCGCATGGGCTTTAGGGTTTGTTTTTTACAGGCAATCGCCGAGATTTGTTTTGCCCGAAAAAGTTTTTGAAATTGTTAAATCAATTCCCGAAAACGTTCTAAAAGTCGGAGTGTTTGTAAATCAAAGCGTTGAAGAAATAAAGACAATTATAGAAACGTCAGGCATTAATGTAATCCAGCTTCACGGTGAAGAATCGCCGGAATTTTGCCGAACAGTGTCCGGAGAAATAAACTTACCGATTATCAAGGCATTTAGAGTGTCTGAAAATTTCGACACTTCAGAAATAACCGCTTATAAAGGCAAGATATTCGCCGCACTCCTTGATGCTTATTCTCCGACAGAATTCGGCGGAACCGGTAAAAGTTTCAATCACGAAATAGTAAAAGAAGCCTCTGAAAAGGGTATTCCGATAATAGTTGCCGGAGGAATTACACCTGATAATATTTTAGAAATTTATAAAAGAACAAAGCCTTTTGCGCTGGATGTTTCAAGCGGGGTTGAAACGTCCAAAGGCATAAAAGACAAAATAAAACTTGAAAAGTTGTTTAAAGCTGTCCGGCAGTAAAATTATTCTTAATACTCAACCATGGAGATTATTTTTACTTCATCGGAAAGTTTTTGTCTGCCGTTCAGGAAGGTTAGCTCCACAACAAAAGCCATTCCGACAGGAACTCCGCCTATTTTTTTAATTAAATCATAAGCTGCCTGTGATGTTCCGCCGGTAGCAAGCAAATCGTCAACA
>CAZEDP010000108.1:0-5443 GCA_964511035.1 uncultured Gammaproteobacteria bacterium | reverse complement strand
ACGTCGGATGCGGACAAAAACCATACGAAGAACTTTTTAACTGTGAACAATATATCGGGCTTGAATACGACAGCCCGCAGAACAGGGCTGTAAAAAATGCCGATTTTTTCTATGACGGCAAAACATTCCCGTTCAATGACAAAGAATTCGACAACGCCGTTATGAACGAAGTCCTTGAACATGTTTTCAATCCTGACGAATTTCTGTCAGAACTTAACAGGGTTTTGAAAGACGGCGCAAATTTGCTGCTGACAGTTCCTTTTGTTTGGGACGAACACGAACAGCCGTATGACTTCGCAAGGTACTCTTCTTTCGGTATAAAGCACCTTCTGGAAAAGCACGGGTTTGAAATATTAGAATTCAGAAAAAGCGTTGATAATGTCGGAGTGATTTTTCAGCTCATAAACGATTATATTTATAAGCTGATAATCAAAAAGGGCAGAAAATGGGAATTCTGGCTTACAAATATTTTAACCGCGCCGATTAATATTAGCGGCATAGTTTTATCGGTAATTTTGCCGAAAAACAAAGACCTCTACCTTGATAATATCGTCCTTGCAATGAAGGTGTCCGATGCATAATTTTTGCACGCTGTTTGATACTCATTACATGCCAAGAGGACTTGCGATGTACGAGTCACTCAAAAAGCACTGCAGTGATTTTCATTTGTATATGTTTGCTTTTGATGATAAATGTTTTGAAATCCTTAAAAAACTTAACCTTGATAAAGCAACAGTCATTTCTCTTCGGGAGTTTGAAAACGAAAGGCTGTTAGCCGTGAAATCAACAAGGACAAGAGGAGAATACTGCTGGACGTGTACATCATCAAGCATTCTTTACGTTCTGGAAAAATACAGTGTACCTGAGTGTACCTACCTCGACGCGGATATTTATTTTTATGCAAACCCCGAAATTCTGCTTGAAGAACTTAATGACGATTGTGTGCTTATTACCGAACACGGTTTCCACAAAAAATACGCGCAGGGAGTGGTGAACGGCAAATACTGCGTGCAGTTTATAACATTCAAAAACAATGAAAAGGGGCTTAAAGTTCTGAATGACTGGGTTAACAAATGCATAGACTGGTGCTACGCCAGATATGAAGAGGGTAAGTTCGGCGATCAGAAATATCTCGACACATGGTGCGAAGAATATGACTGTGTAAAAGTCCTTGAACAAAAGGGGGGCGGTATTGCGCCATGGAATGCAGAGAAGTATCAACTGATAAAATCAAATGAAGAGCTTATTTTCGAAGACATATCTGACAAATCTCAATTTAAGGCAATTTTTTACCATTATCATGATATTAAATTCGATAAAAACGGCAAACTTAGCGCTGTTAATTATTATGAGTATGATGTGCAAGGCAGTATCAGGAATATTCTTTACCGACCGTATTTAGAGCATCTGAAGCTGATTTGCAAACAACTAAATCTTATTGACAGTGAAATTATGCCATGCAAAACGATTGAAATTGATTTATCCGGACATATAAAAGTATTTCTTCACAAAACATATAATGCATTTAAGCTGTTATGGATTTATTTAATAACACTTCCTCAAAGAATAAGGCAAGGTTTACGAAATTTATTACAAAAAGCAATAAGAGGGTGAAATATGGCATATTTATTGGACATGAGAACATTTTCCGATAACAGGGGAAATCTCAGCGTTATTGAAGAACATGAACTCCCGTTCCAGATAAGAAGGGTGTTTTATATTTACGGCGTTGACGATTCGGTTAGAGGAGGACACAGACATAAATGTACAACGCAGGCACTAATGTCGCTGGCGGGAAGCTGTACGGTTTATAACGACAACGGCACAACCAAAGAAGAATTTGTCCTCGACAGACCAAATAAATGCCTTATACTGTTGCCCGAAGATTGGCACAAAATGTACAACTTTACACCCGATTGTATTTTACAGGTATTTGCATCAAATATATTTGATCCGGATGACTATATTTACGAGGGTTACTAATGCAGACGAATTTAATAATAGACTATGAAAACCTCGGAAGACTAAATGCTCCGTTTTTTGACGAGTTCGAAAAGAGCTTCAAGGAGATGCTTCACAGCGGCTGGTATGTTCTGGGCAAAAATGTCGAAAATTTCCAGAATGAATTTGCGCAATACAACCGAAGCAATTACTGCATAGGTGTTGCGTCAGGGCTGGACGCACTGATTCTGGGGCTGAAGGTTTTTGATTTTCCTCCCGAAAGCGAAGTAATTGTTCCCTCTAATACCTATATTGCAACGATTCTTGCCGTTATTCACTGCAATTTAAAGCCTGTTTTGGTAGAGCCGGATATCAGAACTTACAATATAAATCCCGATTTAATTGAAGAAAAAATTACCTCAAAAACCGTCGCCATAATGCCTGTTCATCTTTACGGCAAAGTATGCAAAATGGATAAAATAACTGAAATTGCTAAAAAACATGGGCTCAAAATCATAGAAGATAGCGCTCAGGCACATGGGGCAATGTTCAAAAATCATAAATCCGGTACTTTTGGCGATATCGGAGCATTCAGTTTTTACCCGACAAAAAATCTCGGCGCGCTCGGAGACGCCGGAGCGGTAACGACGAATGATTCTGAAATTGCGGAAAAAATAAAAAAACTCAGGAACTACGGCTCGGGTGTCAAATATTACAATGAATACGTCGGTTTAAATTCGAGATTGGACGAGATACAGGCGGGGTTTCTTTCGATTAAGCTCAAAAAGCTCGATGAAATTAACACACATAAACGCAGACTGGCAGCAATATACACGGAAAACCTGAAAAACGACTTTATAAAACCCGTGGTTGAAGACGATTATTATGATGTTTATCATATTTACAACATCAGACACGATAGAAGAGACGAACTGCGGGATTATTTGCTCAAGAACGGTATCAAAACCGAAATTCACTATCCTGTATCGCCTCACAGACAAAAAGCAATGCAGGGAATACTCGAAGGAGAATATCCAATATCGGATGAAATTCATAATACAACCCTGAGCCTGCCGATATCGTATTTTCATCAGGAAGATGACATATACAGAGTGGTAGAAATCATGAACGGTTATTAATCAGCTGCTTTTAATTACATAATGCTTTTCGCTACAAATAGTCTAAATCCTCTTTTTTTAATATACTGATTTCATGCAGTATATGGAAAAAGAAATGTTTGTAAGAAAAAGTCACAGAAAATATGATGAATTAAGACCGGTTAAATTCACGAGAAATTTCACAAAATACGCTGAAGGCTCGGTTCTTGTGGAATTCGGCGATACAAAAGTAATTGTTACGGCAACGATTGAAGACAAAGTGCCGAGGTTTCTGATAGATTCAGATCAGGGATGGCTTACGGCAGAATATTCCATTCTGCCGGGCGCAACACACAGCAGGGTAAACAGGGACAGAGGTTCTTTAATATCCGGCAGAACGCAGGAAATACAAAGATTAATCGGACGCAGCCTTCGTGCTTCAGTTGACCTGAAACAAATCGGCGAGAGAACCATCACAATCGATGCCGATGTAATTCAGGCAGACGGCGGAACGAGGACAGCAAGTATTTCAGGGGGGTTTGTAGCTGTTTATGACGCACTGTCGAAACTGTATGAAAAGAAACAAATAGATTGCATCCCCGTTATAGAGCAGATTGCGGCAGTCAGTGTTGCGCTGGTTGACGGTGAAATTCTTCTTGATCCCGATTACTTTGAGGATTCAAATGCAATTGCAGATGCAAATATCATCATGGGCGCCTCGGGAAATATAATCGAATTTCAGTGCACCGGAGAAAAAAGCTCTTTTGACAAGAAAGACTTGTACAAAATTATAGACACGGCAGAAGCCGGTATTTCCGAAATCATAAAGATTCAAAAAGAAATTATCGGATTATAGGAGAATATATGAAACTTTCAGCTCCCAAAGGCACAAAGGACATTTTGCCGCAGGAAATTTCCAAATGGCAGTACATTGAAGAAACAGCTAAAAAATTGCTTGACAATGCGGGATATAAAGAAATCCGAACCCCGATTTTTGAAGCCACCGAACTTTTTTCAAGAGGGGTTGGCTCATCAACAGATATTGTAAACAAAGAAATGTACACATTTGTGCAAAAAGACCGCAGTTTAACGCTCAGACCGGAAAACACCGCGGGAGTTGTCAGAGCGTATATAGAAAACGGCATGCACAAACTGCCTTCCCCTCAAAAGCTCTGGTATAAAGGTCCTATGTTCAGATACGAACGCCCTCAGGCAGGAAGACAAAGACAGTTTCATCAACTCGGAGTAGAGCTTTTCGGTATAAAAGAACCTTCAGCGGATGCCGAAGTCATTTTGCTCGCGCTTAGTTATTTGGAAGAACTCAAATTAAAGGGCTTAAAGCTTGAGATAAACAATATCGGCTGTCAAAAATGCCGTGAAGCTCATAAGACAAAAATTAAAAACATTCTCGAAAGCCGTCTGAACAATCTTTGCCCTGACTGTCATGTCAGATATGAGAAAAACCCCCTTCGAATTCTGGACTGCAAAGATGAAAACTGCAGAAAAATCCTTGCTGAAAACGATATAACAGCGGTTATTAATGAAGATTATGTTTGCGAAAGCTGTTCAGACTATTTTTCACGCCTGCTTAATTATTTGCAAAAATTCAACGTCAGCTACGAAATTAATAAAAAACTTGTCAGAGGTCTGGATTATTACAACGGAGCAGTATTTGAAATCACCGCATCGTCTCTTGGCGCGCAGAACGCAGTTTGCGGCGGCGGCAGATATGACACTCTGGTCGAAATGCTCGACGGTCCCCCGACACCGGCAGTAGGCTGGGCAATCGGACTTGAAAGGCTATTCAGTCTTGTTGATTTTCAACCGAAAGCTGATAGCGGGGTGTATGTGATTTCGGATAAAACCGATGAAGCTCTCAAACTTGTATTCGAGCTGCGAAAAAACAATATTAAAGCAGATTTTGACTTTACTGCCAAGAACTTTTCAAAGCAGTTTGAGAAAGCTCAAAAATCAAATGCTAAATTTGCTGTTATTTTGGGCGAACAAGAAATCGCTTCTAATTCATATACTCTAAAAGAGCTCGGTACAGGCACACAGCAAACCTTAAGCAAAGACAGACTGCTTGAAATTTTAAACGGCAATTAGATTTTGTTTATTATTTGTAAAGTAACATTAAGAATACATCGTTTAAGGATACACAAACTACTATATTCGTAGTATAATTATCATGTTTTAAAGTTAAGCATAGTATTGAAGAAAAGCTGGAAATGGTTTGGGTATGTACGAAGTTTTGGATGAACGCAATTTAATTATTAATTATATATACGTTATTCGATCTAAGTTCTTAGGAGGATTCTATGGACCCACGCTTTAGTTTTCAATTTCAGTTTGAAAAAACGAGGAACCTTGATGAAACAATCATTACTTATCTGCTGAATGAAAAG
>CAZEDP010000107.1:4530-5502 GCA_964511035.1 uncultured Gammaproteobacteria bacterium | reverse complement strand
CAGCGAACTGATTTCATCGGGTCTAATGACTGCCATATCTTATTCCTTTATATTAATTGCTTTTTCATATTGTCCAGTTTTGTTTTAATGCTTCCGTCAATAATTCGATCTTCGGCTTTTATAATCATGCCGGCAATTAACTCAGGCTGAATTTTGCATGAAATATTAACATTCTTGTTTAAAATTCTGCCGAGAACGGCTTTGACCTTTTCTTTAATTTCAAAGGATATTTCAACTGCCGTTATAACTTCCGCTTCCATAATATTTCGTTTTTTGTTCAATGTTTTGCCGTACTGTCTGACTATTGAACCTAAAATGAACAACCTGTTCCTGTCTGTAAGTATTTTGAGAAGATTTAACACATATTCATTAACGGCAGTATTAAATACGGCTGACAGGACTTCTTTTTTATCAGCCAAAGGTATTGATGGATGATGCATAAAACTGTTTAGATCCCGAGATTCTTTAAAAACATTGTTTATTGTTTGCAAATCCGAATAAAAAGCATCGAGAAGATTATGTTTTTCACCCAGCTCAAACAGAGCCTGCGCATATCTTTGTCCTATTATTGATAGTCTGTCCGCTTTATCTTCTTTCATATGCCGTTATTCTACCTTTTTATATCCTCTAAATTTTCAATGTCTTTTAAAAAGTCTTCAATATATTTTTTGTGGGCTTCCTCGTCCATAATGTTTTTAATGTGTTCCTCTGCCGTTTTAAAAGAATAATCCGAAATATTTTTTTCGATTTCATAAAGGGCAGAATTTTTGTTAGTTTCAATAATTTTTTCTGTTTTTGCCGATAAATCCCTGACCTGAGAATTTGCTTCCTCGATAATTTTTCCGGAAAGAGCATTTGCCAACTCTTCCCCTTCCTTCTTGATTTGGAGGACTTCATCATCGGATTTTGACAATTTTGTTCCAATGTTTTTAAGTTCTCTTTCAGAATTGTGTTTTTCCCGTTCGGAATTTT
>CAZEDP010000107.1:0-4520 GCA_964511035.1 uncultured Gammaproteobacteria bacterium | reverse complement strand
TTCAATTTTATGCTTTATTTGTACCTGTTTTTTTTCAAGAGCAGAAAAAAGTTTTTGTTTTTTCGCAATCCAAACAAGAAAAGCTATTACCAAAAGCAAATTTATAACATTAGACTTCAAAATGGTGTTTATAATAGCGAAAATTCCTTCATGATTTGCTGCGGCTTCAGTGCTCAATAGATAAAGTCCTATTAATTTCATTTTTCGCCCTCCAATACTTTATTTACCGTTTCAACAGGTATTGGGGGAGTTTGAATTTGGTTTCCGAGGACTTTTTTAACTATGCTTCCGGCAAACTCGCCGATTTGAGTTTTTAAAACTTTTTCTGCCTCTGATTTTTGCTGTTCGGTAAGTTCTTTTGCATTTTTTATTTTTTCTGCTTCAATGTCGGAATTCTCCTTTATAATAGAAGCCTTTTCTATTGAAGCAGTTGATGTAGTCTTTGAAATTGTGTCATTAACGGAAATTCTAGCCTGAAGAATCCTTTCATGATAGTTTTTCAACAGCTCTTCAGATTTATCAAACAAATCCTGTGCATCTTTTTTATTTTTATCTATGTAAGATTCTCTCTCGTTCCTGATTTTTGTCATCGGAGCATAAAAAATCATTTGCATCACGAATGCAAATATAATAAAACTTACCGCTATAACAATCAGCGTGCCGTCAAGTTCAAGAAGCATTGTTTTCTCTCTTTATTATGCGGCAAATACGTATTTGGCAAGAAGAATAAGGACGATAAGAAGAGCATACAAGGCAAGAGCTTCCATAAATGCTAAGCCTATAAACATTGTTGTTCTTGCTTTTCCTTCTGCTTCCGGCTGACGTGCCATTGCGTCAATAGCTGCTGCAACCGCCGTACCCATACCGATACCGGGTCCTATGGTTGCAAGACCTATACAGAGTCCCATCGATAGTATTGCTGCTGATTTCGGATCCATTGTTTCCTCCTTTATAAATTAATGATGCTCGCTTGTAACGGCTGAAATATATGATGCCGCAAGCACCGCAAAAACAAACGCCTGTATAAACGCTACGAACAACTCAAATAACATCATAGGCACGGGAAGCACCAATGGTACAAAACTAAGCAATACCATTATAATTACTTCACCGGCTAATATATTGGCAAACAGCCTTATTGAGAGTGACAGCGGTCTTGTAAAGTCTTCGAGAACATTCAAAGGAGCAATAAACCATACCGGTTCCAGATAATGTTTAAAATGTTTTAAGCCTTTTTTAAATATTCCCGCGCTTATATAATATACGGAAACTATTAAGGCAAGAGCCACTGTTACGTTAAGATCATTTGTCGGGGAAGCAAACTCGCCTTCTTTCAGATGAATCAGTTTCCACGGAAGTTGCCCTAAAAGGTTTGATATAAGTATAAACAAGAACAAAGAAGCTATGAGCGGAACGTGTTTTTGTCCGTCCTTGCCTATCTGCCCCTTTGCAATTCCTTCAACGAAGTCCATCGCCATCTCGGAAAAAACCTGAAGTTTTGAAGGTATAATGCTCAGTTTTCTTGTAGCAATGACAGAAAAAATAATAAGCAATGCCATCGCAGTCCACGCTGTTATTAAAGTATCAAAATGTACTTGCAAAGGTCCTATATGCTCGATCCAGTGTTTCCCAAATTCTATTGCCTGCAAGATGTATCCTTCTTGTTAATTATTGTTTGAACTAAATATATTCTATACAAAGTATATTTTAAAACAACCCGACTAAAAACTGAAATTGTTTACATGTTGTTATTTTTAAAATTCTTGATTATTACTTGCAATAAACAAGATAAATGTTATAATTGAATATATGAAGTATAATTCAAGAGTCTTAAATGTTTGAAATCATTTACTGCGATGAGGCAATAGAGCAAATTAATAATCTTGATAGAGCTTTGTATAAGAAATTGCTTAAGGACATTGAAAAGTTCAGATTTTTGGGCATAAATGCCGTAAATACAAGAAGTTTATCTTCAGGATTATGGGAAATGAAAACAGATAATATAAGGACTTATTATGCCTATTAAAAAGGCAAGATAATAATTATAGGTTTAGTAGTTCTAAAAAAATCTCAAAAAGCTCCCAGAAGGTATATAGAACAAGCAATTAATAATATAAATAAAGTAAAACTGGAATTAAAAAATAATAAGGAGTAACAGGATATGAAAACTCACAAACAATTGATGAATGAATTAAAACAAAAAGATAGTGAGCTTTATAATGAAATTATTTCTGAAGCTGCTCAGGAAATTCAAGAAATTAAAAGAAAATGGGGCGGTAAGCGTACCAATGCAGGAAGGCCCCGCATTTATAAGGACAGAAAAACCATAACTAAGCAGTTATTTATCGGCACAATTGCACGAATTAAAGAGTTTTCCAAAGCTCATAAAATCAGCGAAAATGAAGCTCTCGAAAAGTTAATAAATGCTGGTTACGAATGTATTGAAAATCATAAACAAGCCGGATAATTTGACAGCGTTATTTTTTGTTATCGTTAAACAAACACCATTAGTACAAAAGAACTACGTTTAAAAGACTAATACATTCGGCAAAAGATTATCAAAATAGTTGTTTGTATAACTTAAATGGGGATGAAATAGCTTGCAAAAAGTTCTAATATAAAGATAACAGATATTTTAATACTGCAAACGTGCCAATTATCTCGAAAGAATAATTGGTTTTATTTTTTGAAAAAATCAATTTTTCCGTATCTTCTTACTCAATTTTTTTCATGTTAAAACTAATGCCATGGAATCCAACATTACCAATGCATTTTTATTAACTTTTGCAGCCGGTTTTTGCACAACTATCGGCGGTTTTATAGCTTTTATTATGAAAAAGCAAAATATAAAAGTTCTTTCTTTGGGTTTGGGGTTTTCTGCGGGAGTAATGATATGGATTTCTTTAACCGAGCTTTTTAGCGAAGCACAATCTAGTTTGGCGTCTAATTACGGACATACTGCGGGGGGGCTTGCAGCCATCCTGGCTTTTTTTGCCGGGATAGTTATTACGGCAATGCTGGACAAGTTTTTGCCCGAAGATATCGGTCATCAAATGTTTAATCTGCCGGCTGAAAAAGATTATGAATGCAACCTCAGAAAACAAAAATTGGGAAGAATTGGTATTTTTACGGCAATCGCGATTGCAATCCATAATTTTCCCGAAGGCATAGCTACTTTTGCTTCCGGCGTATCGGACATCAAATTGGGAATGGCTATTGCAATGGCTATAGCTATACATAACATACCGGAAGGAATTTCTGTCTCTCTTCCCGTCTATCATGTCACTTGCAGTAAGAGAAAAGCTATATTATGCGCTTTCTTATCGGGTATGGCAGAACCTTTGGGGGCTTTTTTGGGTATGTTTCTTTTGAGCTTTATTCTGAATCCCGTTACTCTTGCTTATTTATTGGCGGGAGTTGCCGGTATCATGGTGTATATTGCTTTTGATGAACTTTTACCTACTGCCAGAGAATACGGCAACGGACATCTCGAAATACTCGGTTTATGTGCGGGCATGTTCGTTATGGCAGTCAGCCTAACCTTGCTAAAGTAAACTTTTGAAACTTTATTCGAAATTTAATGTAAAAAAATCAGTATTTGAATAATAATTAAACTAAAATAAAAAAATATTTTTAATATAATTATTGTTTTAAAATAGTTATGTTAGACAAAATGGAAATACATTGGCAAAGTTGGAGTAAGTAATGTCGAATTTGGTCATAGAAAAAGGTACATCAACAGAAAATACATCAAAACTTTATGAAACCGTTAATCTGTCTAAAGATATCAAAACAGGAAACGAATTCAGCACAGAAAGAATAAAATACTTCGGTCACCTGCTGGGTGGAATGAAAACTGTTCTGCAAAGCAGGTTTTTTTCAAGAAGACCGAGACCGTTTACTTTTTCACATATGGTAACAAGCAAATGCAACTGCAACTGCGATTTTTGTTTCTGGAAATATCACAGCAAAAATGATGACCTGAGCCTTGAAGAAATTAAGAGAATTTATAAAGAAGCTCAAAAAGAGGGCTATATGAACAGTATTCTCTGGGGCGGCGAGCCGCTTTTAAGAGAAGATTTTACGGAGATAGCCAAAGCATCTTATGACTGCGGGATGTACACAAAAATGGCTACAAACGGCTGGTTTTTGGAAGAAAATCACGAATTCGGAAAATATACAGACCTTATTTTTGTTTCCATTGATGCCATCGGGGAAAAGCACGATATCATAAGAGGAAATAAATTCGGACTTTTTGACAGATGTGTCAGCGGAATCAATTTCTTAAAAATTAAATATCCCAAAATGAGAATATATGTCTGCTGTACGGTGTCAAAAGCTAATGATATGCAATCTTTGAGAGACGTTGCTCAATTCTGCAAGGATATGGATATTCTTCTATACTTCACAGTCAATAAAAGCAATCAGGATTTTAAAGATTGGCAGGGAAAAGATAAATTAAAAGAACTTGAATGGGAAACCGATAAGCTGTGCGAAATATTCAGAGAAATAAAATCGCT
>CAZEDP010000106.1:0-5529 GCA_964511035.1 uncultured Gammaproteobacteria bacterium | reverse complement strand
CTATACCGCTAGCCTGCTACAATCCTTAAGGCTTCGAATCCGCACGCGCAAACTCGTTGCACTCAAACATGCGCTAAAGCCTTCTCATCCGCAGTCTGCGGTAGGACGAAGCCTCCGCTATGGGGCCGGGGGTTGGACTCATGCTCATATTCTTCGCCCGATGCTTTTCGACCTGTTTCACAGGTTTAGGGTGTTGCGCAACTCGGCACGGGGAAATTCAGTTTGTAGATTGGGTAAAATTTTGTAATTTTACCCAACAAAAACGTACCTTTAAAAAGCGTTTAGATAAGTGGTTTGGCTTTTATATCGTCATGTTGAGCAGAGCGAAACATCTCAAGGTCAATGATAATGAGATTCTTCGGCTGTGCCTCAGAATGACACGGTGTTTGCCTTATTGATTATTACCCCTTCCCGACTTTCTCCAAACCACTCTTAAAAACCAACTCATCATTAACATTATCAATAACGATAGAATCACCGTTTGTGAACTTGCCTTCGAGAATAGCCTTTGAGAGCGGGTTTTCGACAAGCTGTCTTATCGTTCTCTTGAGCGGTCTTGCGCCGTAAATCGGATTAAACCCTCTCCTTGCAAGGAACTCTTTTGCGTCGGGAGTTATATCCAAGCTGATTTCCTTATCTTTGAGCAGATTTCTCAGGTTTCCAAGCTGAATATTAACTATTTCGACAAGCTGAGGCATGTTAAGGGCCTTAAAGAATACTATTTCGTCAACTCTGTTGAGGAATTCAGGCTTAAAATGCTGGCTCATAACCGCCATTACCTGATTTTTTACGCCCTCAATGTCGGATTCGCCTGCCATAGAGCTGAGAGTCCCTTCAAGGATAATACTGCTGCCTATGTTACTCGTCATAATTATCAGTGTGTTTTTGAAATCTACCGTCTTGCCTTTTGAGTCGGTCAGACGCCCGTCGTCAAGAATTTGGAGCATTACATTGAACACATCCGGATGTGCTTTTTCAATTTCGTCAAAAAGCACAACGCTGTATGGCTTTCTTCTGACCTGTTCGGTGAGCTGGCCGCCTTCTTCGTAGCCGATATACCCGGGAGGCGCACCGATTAGCCTTGAAACGGCATGCTTTTCCATGTATTCGGTCATGTCAATTCTTATAACGGCATTTTCATCGTTAAAAAGATAATCCGCCAACGCTTTTGCGAGTTCGGTTTTACCGACGCCGGTAGGACCTAAGAATATAAACGAGCCTATCGGGCGTTTGGGGTCTTTCAATCCGGCTCTGGCGCGTCTTATTGCTTCAGAAACGACCTGAACGGCTTCATCCTGCCCGACAACTTTTTTATGAAGCTCGTCTTCCATATGCAGAAGCTTCTGAATCTCGCTTGATACCAGCTTTACAACAGGTATTCCCGTCCATCTGCTGATGACTTCGGCGATGTCTTCTTCGTCAATTTCTTCTTTCAGCAGGGTATTTTTCTTTTCTCTTTTAGTCAGATTTTCTTCTTCCGAGGCGAGTTTTTTCTCGAGCCCGATGAGCTTGCCGTACTTTAATTCTGCCGCGCGGGCGAGGTCGGCATCACGCTCTGCCGAATCAATCTGCTGTTTTGTTTTTTCGATTTCTTCCTTAATGTCGCGCACAGCTGAGATAGAACCCTTTTCACTTTCCCACTGGGTTTTGAGAACGCCGATTTTTTCCTGAAGTGATTTTATTTGACTGTCGAGTTGGGCTGATTTTTCCTTTGAAAGCTCGTCGGTTTCTTTTTTCAGGGCTTCTTTTTCAATTTCAAGCTGAGTTTTTTGTCTTACTAGCGTATCTATTTCAACCGGCATGCTGTCTATCTCGATTCTCAACATTGAAGCAGCTTCGTCTATGAGGTCTATGGCTTTGTCAGGCAAAAACCTGTCGGTAATGTATCTCTGTGAGAGTTTAGCCGCGGAAATAAGAGCCGCATCTTTAATCCTGACACCGTGGTGTACTTCGTATTTTTCTTTCAAGCCTCTGAGGATTGCTATTGTATCTTCAATGGTCGGTTCTTCAACCATTACGGGCTGAAATCTTCTTTCAAGCGCGGCGTCTTTTTCTATATATTTTCTGTATTCATTGATTGTGGTTGCGCCGATACACCTTAATTCACCTCTTGCAAGAAGCGGCTTGAGCAAATTTCCTGCATCCATTGAACCCTCGCCTGTACCGCCGGCTCCGACGACTGTGTGGAGTTCGTCGATAAACATTATAATATCGCCTTCGCTTGCCTGAACTTCCTTAAGCACTGCTTTAAGACGTTCTTCAAATTCGCCCCTGTATTTTGCGCCTGCGATTAATGCCCCCATATCCAAAGATACAAGTTTTCTGTCTTTCAGGCTTTCGGGAACGTCCCCTCTGAGAATTCTTTGAGCAAGTCCCTCTACTATCGCAGTTTTACCGACGCCCGGCTCGCCTATCAGGACGGGATTGTTTTTTGTTCGCCTGTTTAGGACCTGAATAACCCTTCTGATTTCCATGTCTCTTCCGATAACGGGGTCAAGTTTTCCCGTACTTGCCAGTTCGGTCAGGTCGTGGCTGTATTTTTCGAGTGCCTGATAGGTGCTTTCTGCATCAGGGTTGTCAACTTTGGAACTGCCGCGGATATTTTTCAGCACATTATAAAGAGATTCCTTTGTGACTCCGTTTGAGTTAAGGATTTTTCCCGCATCAGAATTTCTTTCCCCTGCCAATGCAATCAAAATATGCTCCACGCTTATATATGAATCTTTGAGCCTTTCAGCTTCATCCCATGCGGTTTCGAGCATTTTGCCAAATTCGGGGGTTATGTACAACTGCTGCGAATCGAACTCCTGATAAACTTTCGGCTTTGATGCGAGGGCTTTTTCAACCTGAGCCTTAAGTCCGAGAGTGTCGGTTTTTAATGCCTTAAATATTTTCCCCGAAATATTATTTTCGTCCTCCAGCATCGCAAGCAGAAAGTGTTCGGAGGTTATCCCGCCGCTCTGGTATCTCTGCATAATTTCTCTGGCGGCAAGGACTATATTTTGCGTCTGATTTGTCAGTTTGCTTAAATCTATCATTATTAACCCCTCTTAAATCTTTCTGAATATTTCCTATTTAAATTTTAAAGTATATTTTGTCTTATTTATGGAAATTTCATAATTAATTTATTTTTTCCTTGTAAATTGCAGCTGTCAGAATCATTTTTTGCAAAATTATTAACAAATATTAAAAAGGCAATGTCGCCAAAAGGCTTGCTTACCGCTGTTCTTCAAAAAACATTAAAAAATTTATCCAACCAAATATCAACTTTTTAAAAATCCGAACTTAATACATGGAGGGAAGTGTTATTAACGAAAGGGAAAAATTACTATGTCAAAAATCCTCATTTCAAATCAACCTTTAAATATTCATAATTCAGCTCTGAAGGCTCAAAATAGGCAAGAGCGGGAAGCTAAAAATACCCCGTTTGTTAATAAATCAAACATTTCACTGCCCGCATATTCTTTAAAAGCCCAATTTGCTGCAACATACAAAACAGGCGCAGTCTCTTTTAAAAGCAATCCGAATAGTTCCATAGATGCAGAACTGGAACAAGCTGTTGCTTCATACGGAAATACAGGAATTGATCAAATCAGAGATTTATTAAGTCAACAAAGAGGCAATATTTTTATAGTTTCAGGTCCGACAGGTTCGGGAAAAGGTACACTTTTAAATATGCTTCAAAAGACAAACGACCCTCAAATAACGTATACAAAAACCGCAACAACAAGACAGGTTACAAGTGATGCTCCCGATGCCAAATACACTCAAGTGACCAAAGAAGAATTTTTAGATTTACTCAATAATCGCGAACTGCTTGAATGTACAAGCAGATATGGAAACTGCTACGGCACCTACCTTAATACTGTCAAAGAAGATTTAGAAAACGGCAAGAACATAGTATTTGAAATAGATGTAACCGGTGCATTGAAAATTAAGGAAAATTTACCCGAAGCCAAGCTTATTTTTGTAGCGCCTGAATCTCTTGAGCATGAAAGAAAACAACTTATCGGACGAGGCAGAGAATCAATTGAAAAAATCGAAGAAAGACTAAAATCAATTCAGGAAGAATTGGATCAACAGGATAAATTTGATTATGTAATCGTTAACAAACACGGCAAAGTCGAAGAAGCTTTCACAGAAATGAAAGATATTATACTTGAAGATAAAAAGAACTCAAAAACCGAAGCTTCGGGATATCTCAATTCTATAAAGGAATTTTTCAAGAAAACTTTAAATTTATTTGGATTCTTACATTTAGTTTAAAAATCTCATAATTAATTTATAATTAATTTTAGAAAAATAATTGCCGAAAGAATTCATGAACAAAAACATTATAAAAATCCCCCTTTTATTCACGTTTTTATATATATTTTTAACAAGTTTCTCTTATGCTCAAACTGCAGAGGAAGCCGCACCGGTTAAGAATCCCGACACAGTGCAGTTTATTGTTGAAAACCCCGATTCTTTGTCGTTAAAGGGGTATTTTAACGAAAGAATTCTGAAAAAATACTATCCCATAAGGCTAACCGTAAAAAATAAAGACAAAAGAACTCTCAATACGGGAGAAAAAATTTTTTACACGGACGAAACAGGCAAGAGCAAAAAAACTCCCGGTTATATGCAGGTTTATGAAAATACAAAACTAAACGCTGTCAACAGAGCGGTACTTGTAGGAGTGCCCGTTACAATATTGACTTTCGGTCTTTTAACCCTGCCTGTAACTGCCGTTTCCGTTACACACTCGACAACCGCAAACGAAAATCTCGAAAACAACATTATGAAAAACATCTTCAGGACACGTCATTTATTTGAAAACGATACCTACACGGCATTTGTTTTTATTCCCAATTCGCAGAAGAATGTTTCCGAAATAACCCTCAGGGACGCTGACTTTGACGGCGGCGAAAAATTCAGCCTTAGCGCTAAGGTTAATAAAGATAAGTAAAAGAAAGTTTTAAAAATGGCAAAAAAATTATTTTCTTTAATATTATTGATTTGTTTTCTTAATATTAATATTCCGTTTGCTTTCGGAGCTGATGTAATTCTCGAAAAGGGCACTAAAATACGTTTAAAACTCCTTGATAAAGTTTCTTCGGGCTTTAATCAGGAAGGGGACGAAGTGAATTTAGCGGTAGCGGATGATGTCAAGCTTGGTGATACAGTTATTGTCAAAGAAGGGGCACCTGCAAAAGCTATGATAACAGAGTTAATTCCTCGGGGAAAAATCGGTAAAGCAGGCAGAATGACGATTTCTGTTTACGAGACAAAAGCGGTAAACGGTAAAACCGTCCCTTTAAACGCTCTGGTTACCAAAAAGGGTGAGGATAAGTTTGTTATTTCTGTTGCCCTGAGTATTCTTTTAGCGCCTATTGGTTTATGCGCGCTGTTGATGAGCGGAGAGAACGCTCAATTGTATCCGGGATATCAAGTGGTTGCCAGACTCGACAATGATGTGGTTTTAGTCTTTGAAGACGAAAAATAATATAACTATTGAGGGTACGGAAAAATTCTGATTTTTTGGAAAAA
>CAZEDP010000105.1:0-5544 GCA_964511035.1 uncultured Gammaproteobacteria bacterium | reverse complement strand
CTACGCTGGTTAATGACAGATTCTCACGCTCCCGTTGGTCGCTGAGAATGACATGGCAGGTTGCAAAATGGGTTGCGGATTATTATTTTGGCGGGGCGTATTTAGCCTTTTTGAGGGTGCGGTGCAACCTGAAAATGGGTGCATTTTAGTCAAAAAAGGTAAAAAATAGGTTGCAAAATCGCAAAAAAACGTGCAAAAAGTATGCAAAAAACACGCAAAAAACACGCAAAAAGACGTCTTTTTGCGTGTTTTTAACAAAATCTTTATTTAGAATAAATGATAAGGCGAGGGATTATTTACAAAACCTTTTTATTAAAAGCATTCTCAAATTTTATTTCAGAATTTTCCTTCGGAGCTTCGACAGTCGGGTCTGCATAGCCCAACAGTTCCTCTAGTTCGGTTTTGAGTTCGTCGCAACTGCTCATTTTTTTGAGTTTTCCGGTTTTAACAAGAGAGATACCGCCTGTTTCTTCTGAAACAACCACGCAAATAGACTCGGAACACTCTGACATGCCTATTGCGGCTCTGTGCCTTGTGCCGTACTGCCAGCTGAGATTGGGATCTTCCGTAAGCGGAAGCAAAACACCAGCTGCGGCTATTCTGTCGTTTTTTATAACTACCGCACCGTCGTGAAGGGGGGTGTTAGGGTGAAATATTGTTAGTAAAAGTTCCGTGCTTATTTGAGAATCCATTCTGATGCCTACTTCTGTGTAGTTTTCGTAGGCTTTTTGGGTTTCAATAACTATTAATGCCCCTGTATGGGATTTGCTCAGGTGCCTGACTGCTTCAACAATCTCATTAACAACATTTTTACTTTCTTTCTTCTGCCCGAAATTAAAGAAGTTTCTGTTAATATTCCCTGATTGTCCAAGATACCCCAGAAGCCGTCTGAGTTCAGGCTGGAATATAACCACAAGACTGAATATTATTATGCTTAAAACACTTTCGAGAACTTTTCCTATAAGGTACAGCTTGAATACTTTGGTTAAGAACAAAGCAATAACGAGCATCAATATGCCTTTTAGCAGTTGTGCCGCCTGACTGCCCGTGATGTATTTGTAAATTTTGTATATTACAAAAGAAATAATAACCAGTTCGAGAACATTTACAACGCTAAGCTGAGCAATGTTATCAAAAAAAGGTTGAAATAAGGCTTTATTAAGGTTTTCAAATAACATAAACACCCTAAAAGGCTTAACAAGAAAGTCTTTGCGGTATTAAATCCAATGCAGTCAAATCTTCAAAAGTTTCTCTTTTTATTATAACATCTGACTCGCCTTTATGTAACAAAATTGTTGCGGGTTTGGGTACACGGTTGTAATTACTCGACATGGAGTAGTTGTACGCACCCGTATTGAAAACGCAAATTAAGTCTCCGGGTTCAATTTTCGGCAATTCTATATCTTTTATCAACACATCGCCGGATTCACAGTACTTGCCTGCAATAGTCACTTTTTCGCAGGGCTTTTCATTTGCTTTGTTTGCTATTACTGCATGATAAATTGCCCCGTACATTGCCGGTCTTGGATTATCTGCCATTCCGCCGTCAACGGCAATGTATTTTCTGCCGTGAGGTACTTGTTTATAGCTTCCTGCTTTATAAACCGTAACTCCTGATGTGCCGACAAGGCTTCTTCCCGGCTCTATTATAAGTTTCGGTTTTTTTACGCCGTATTTTAAGGAGTATTTTTCAATAGCATCTAGGACAATTTCCGCAAGTTCGGCTTTTGACGGCGGTGTGTCGACTTTTGTGTAAGTAATTCCCAGACCGCCTCCGATATTCATTTCTTCCAATTCAATGCCGAATTCTTTTTGAATTTTTTTGAACTGTTTCAAAATTATTTTTACGAGGTCTTTATATATAATTTTTTCAAAAATCTGCGAGCCGATGTGTCCGTGAAGCCCTTTTAAAGTAAGGTTTGTATATTTGTTCTTGATAAGCGCAAGAGCATCCTCAAGCTGGGTCAAGTCAAAACCGAATTTGCTGTCTAAATGCCCCGTCTGAATATATTCGTGTGTATGGCATTCTATTCCGGGAGTAATTCTGAGCAGAATATTAACGTTTAGTTTTTTTTCGGATGCAATTTTATTAAGCAGTTCCAGTTCATAAAAATTATCAACGGTTATACGCCCGATGCCGACCTCAAGAGCAAGTTTCAGTTCTTCAGGGGATTTGTTGTTGCCGTTGAAAAAGGCTTTTTCAAGAGGAAAACCGGCTTTATGCGCTGTATGTATTTCCCCTCCGGAAACAACGTCAAGCCCGAAGCCTTCTTCTTTCATTATGCAGCAGATTGCTTTTGTCATAAAAGCTTTTGAAGCAAAGAGCATATGAACATTTCCGTATTTTTCAAAGGCTTTTTTATATTCACGGCAGCTTTTGCGTATTGTTTCCTCGTCAACAATATAAAGGGGCGTCCCGTATTTTTCGGCAACCTGCGTAATATCACATCCGCCTATTTCCAGATGTCCGCTGCTGTTAACCTTAGCAGTAAAAGGCATTATTTCCTGATTGACGTCTCTTTGCATTTTTTTCTCCTTGAGCTGACAAATTTATTGATTTTGCTGTCAATTAAAAGTCCTGATTATATTATATGCCGTATCCCTCTGAGCCGGAATGAACCCCGCCTGACGGATATTTTTTATAATCTGTTCTGAAGATGTTTTATGAAATTCCGTCCCTGCGCATCTGACAACATTTTCTTCAAGCATTGTACCACCAAAATCATTCGCCCCAAATCTTAAACTGAGCTGGGCTGTCTTAAGCCCCTGAGTTACCCATGAAGATTGAATGTTTGCAATATTGTCCAGTACAAGTCTCGAAACAGCCAAAACTTTCAAATAATCATAAGGATAAACAGTTTCTATAACGTCTTTTTTAAGTTCGGTACGGTCACTCTTAAAAGTCCACGGAATGAATGCGGTAAATTTTCCCGTTTTGTCCTGTAATGCCCTTATTTTTAACAAATGTTCAATAATGTGTTCAGGTTTCTCTCCAAAGCCGAAAACCATTGTAGCAGTGGTATTAAGCCCGAGATTATGGGCGGTTTCCATAACTTCGAGCCACTGAGAAGAAGTTATTTTATCGGGGCTTATTTTTTTTCTAATGCTGTCAGATAGAATTTCCGCCCCTCCGCCCGGAATTGAAGAAAGACCTGCTTTTATCATTTCCTGAATAAGTTCTTTGATGCTGATTTTGTTTTGTTCCGATATGAAAACAATTTCAGGAGGCGAAAAGGAATGAATTGTAACGCTTGGAAAGTCTTTCCTGATATTTTTTACCATATTCAAATAATACTCAAGAGGAATTTCGGGATTTAATCCCCCCTGAAGCAAAACTTGCGTTCCGCCGATTTTAACAAGCTCTGATATTTTGTCTTTAATCGTTTCATAGTCCAGTATGTAGGCGTCAGAATCTTTGCTGCTCCGGTAAAAGGCGCAAAACTTACAGCGGCATGAGCAAATGTTTGTGTAATTGATGTTTCTGTCGATTACGAATGTTACAATATTCTGCTTATGAAGGTTTTGCCTGACTTCATCGGCAAAAATCCCGAGTTTAATTAAATCTTTAATTTCAAAAAGTTCTAATGCCTCTCGGGGAGTTAGTCTTTTATTGGTAAGTTTCATAATTAAAAATTATTATACGGCTTGATAGAAGAAAGATGTTAATAAATTATATCCGAAAGTTTTGTGATTGTTTATTCTTTCAGTAGAGCCGATGAATAATATTCCGCCGTCCTTAAGACTTTCCCTGAATTTTGCGTAAAGCTGGTCTTTTGCTTCTTCGGTAAAATATATTACGACGTTTCTGCATAAAACTAAATCAAAATTTCTTTCAAATCTGTCCTTAAGCAAATCCTGTCTCTCAAACCTGATTTTTGAAGTAAGCCTTGGGCTAATCTGGTATTTTTCTTCTTCATGACTTCCTGAAGGGGGAATTGGATGAAAATAATGGCGGTATTCCCTTGGAACGGTTTCTTGTTCAGCCCTTGTGTAAATTCCTTCTTTGGCTTTTTTTAATATATTTTTGTCAAAATCTGTTGCCACGAGTTCGCACTTATCCAGTATTCCGAATTTTTCCAACAGCATCGCTATGCTGTAAATTTCGGCGCCTATTGAGCAGCCTGCCGACCATATTTTTAAACGGTCCTCTTTTTTCAGCAAGTCAGGCAAATACTTTGTTTCCAGTTCTTTGAATTTTTCGCTGTTTCTAAAGAATTCCGAAACATTTATGGTGAGCATATTAACAAACTCGTTTAGTTTTGCCGAATCTTCCGTCAAAACTTTATAATATGCCTGAAGATTATCATGACCGTTCCTGTTCATTAAGGAAGCTATTCTTCTCTCCATTTGAGTGCTTTTGTAATTTGTTAAATCAAGATTTATGTATGCGGCTATTTTTTTCTTGAAAACAGAAAATTCAAGCTCGGACGGAATTTTATCGGTTGAGATAAACTCGAATTTATTATCTAAGGCGTCGCTAAAATCTCCCATATCTTCCAAATCCTCACTTTTACTGTCTGTAAATAGCCTTAACTATTGCATCCGGTATTTTGTTCAGAGGTACGACTTCATCTGCAAGACCCGCATCAATCAAGCTCTTGGGCATGCCGAATATTGTGCAGGTGGATTTATCCTCGGCTATACAATACCCGCCATATTTTTTAACGATTTTTGCTCCGTTTGTACCGTCTTTGCCCATGCCGGTTAATATTACACAAATTACATTTTCTCCGTATTCTTCTGCCGCTGAAACAAGTGTTGCGTCAACAGCCGGTCTGACGCCGCATGTGGGCGGATTTTGGTTAAGTTTAATTCGCCCTTTTTCAACAGTCATATGATAATTTCCCGGAGCTAACAATGCCGTATTTTTCTCTAAATAATCATTTTCTTTAGCTTCCTGAATATCTATTTTAGTTATTTTATCAAGCCTTTGAGCTAAAAGAGTTGTAAATTTTTCCGGCATATGCTGTATAATTAAAAACTTTGCCGGCAAATCTCTGGGTATGTTTGGAAGTAATTCTTTAAGAGCCTGAGGACCTCCGGTTGATGTCCCTATAACAACGGTTTTTGTCTGAACAGACTTATTAATTTTATGAATTTCGGGTAATTTTGTTTCAACTACCTGTTTTACATTTTTTAGACTGGTACTGTTTCTCTTAACTATTGCCGCTAATAATATTTTTGTAATAAGCTCTTTTTCGAGATTCTGTATTTCGCTTTCGGTATTATCCAGAGGTTTTTGGATAAAGTCAACCGCTCCAAGCTCAAGTGCTTGTATGGTAACGTCTGCACCTGCATACGTAAGGCTGCTGAGCATTATTGTAGGGGTGGGCTTTAATTTTTGAATCTCCCTTAATGTGTCCAGACCGTTCATAATCGGCATTTCAACATCAAGAGTAATTACGTCAATATCCAGTTTTTCAAGCTGGCTGACAGCCATTTGACCGTTAACGGCAATGCCCACCACATTTATGTTAGGATGGCGGTTTAAAATATCTACTATGATTTTTCGAATAAAACTCGAATCATCAACAACAAGTACTT
>CAZEDP010000104.1:0-5553 GCA_964511035.1 uncultured Gammaproteobacteria bacterium | reverse complement strand
TCTCGCATCTTACATGATCTAGTGTCGAGGCAAAATCGACGGCTCCTCGCCGCCGATATTACCTCTCACCTTTCTAAGGTCGGGTTTGAAAAATTCGATTTTTCCAAAAAATCAGAATTTTTCCGTACCCTCAATAGCAATTTTTTATTATGAGCTGTTTTTAAAAAGGCAGTTGATTTTTAAATTAGAAGATAAACTCGTGATAAATATGATAAGTTTAATTAACTTAAAAGATGCTTTTGCAGACTCAAAGCAAAGCAAAATTATCGGTTCCAATATGAAAACAAAGTCGTTAGCCGCAATCAATCAAGACACCTTTATTTCATTTCACTCAAACGAACCAAAACCCTTAAGCAAACTGGATGGGAGCTTTGGAAACGAAATAAAAATAATTTTTTCCGACATAGACGGAACAATTACTGCAAATCACTTAACTCCCTTTTCCTCAAAAGAGGCAATCAAACAACTAAATGATGCCAAAATACCTGTTATCCTCTCAACCGGCAAGGTTTATAAGCATGTTTGCGATATAGCTAAAGCTCTGAATATTGATTCCGCTTATTTTATAACCCAGCACGGCGCAGAAATCTATGACTCTGACGGAAATATAATTTTTCAGGATACTATATCGTCAGAAAATGCAAAGAGTGTTATAAAATCATTCAACGATTCGAAAAAGGAACTGCATTCCGATGCCAAAATAGTTATGGTCTTTGACGGGGTTCGATATGCAGCGGAAAAATTTGATTTGCCCGTGTTTTTTAAAGAAGTAAAGTTTATTGATTCTTTTGACGAACTTCTTGATAAGGGCAAAAGACCTACAAACATTGTAATATATGACGCCGATAAGCAAATACCTGAATTTTATTCTTTGTTAAAAGAAAAACTGCCCAAGGAGCTCAATCTAGTTCCTCTTCTTGAAGAAACATGCGGAATATACAACAAAACAATTTCCAAAGGAAATGCTGTAAAGAAAGTCTCTGAAATTCTCGGGACAGACCTGAAAAATGCCGCTGTTATCGGTGACGGAGAAAACGACATTCCGATGTTTGAAACAGTTAAAAACGCAGGCGGATTAAGTATTGCAATGGGAAATGCAAAGCCTAAAGTCAAAGAAGCCTGCGGGTTTGTTACTTCAGATGCAGACAAAGACGGTTTTAAAGAAGCAATGGACGCAATTTTAAAAAACAATCGTTCACTGTCAGGTCAAAGAACTTTTTCTGCATCTGAACCCGAAGGTTTTTGCAGGAATTTTATTATTTGATTAGCGCATTCAAGAATATCATTAAAAAATAGTCTGTAATCCCTCTTTTTCATAATGCTACGGCCTCTTTAAGTATTCTGTCCCTGACAAATGACTTAATGCCTTTTGGTGTTCCCAAATCAACATTCTTTCTGAAAATAGTTTCCAGTTCATCTTTTAAATCAATAAATTCAAAACCAACAGGCTCTGAAAATTCGACCAGTAAATCAATATCACTTTCGGGTGTTTGCTCACCTCTTGCATAGGATCCGAAAAGATAAAACTTTACAGCTTTGAACTTATCTCTCAAGGTGTTTTCATTAGATTTAAGAATACTTCTTATATCCTCTATCGAATAGACTTGTGTGTTTATGTTTGTCACAGTTAACACCTCGTTAGTTATTATAAATGGCTTTAATCCGGCATGCCGGCAAACGGTATTTATCTATGTGCTGTTTTCCGTATGAAATTTATTTTAACAGGTTTTTGTTTTATTTTTAACGGTCATTTTAGCTAAACAGAATTTTTCCAATATTAAATACATTAAACATAAAAAACTACCCGCGGCGAGATTCGAACTCACGACATCCAACTTAGGAGGTTGGCGTTCTATCCATGCTGAACTACGCGGGCATATTTATACATTAAAATCATAGTCAAATAAAAACGCATTGTCAAAAATCTAAATGGAAATGTCGACGAATATTTAAAAAGCTCCTTTTTAGTGGTTAAATTATTTATAGGCTAATAATTTTTAAAAGGAAATCCGACATGACACAAATGGAAATGGCAAGAAAAAACGAACTCACGCCCGAAATGCTTGCAATAGCAAAAAAAGAAGATATCAATCCGCAGGAACTTATGCAAAAAGTTGCTCAAGGAACTGTGGTTATATTAAAAAACAATGTCCATGACAATATAATCCCGACAGGCGTCGGCGAAGGCTTATCAGTAAAAATAAACGCAAATATAGGCACTTCTAACGAAAGAAGCACGGACGAAGAAGAGCTTTGCAAACTCAGAATAACCGAAAAAACCGGCGCGGATACTATAATGGATTTATCCACCGGCAAAAACGTCGATAAAACCAGAAAACTTATTCTTGATAATTCCTCTATTCCTGTCGGAACAGTTCCGATATATCAGGCGGGAATTGAAACAATTTCGCAAACTCAATCCGTGATGGAGTTGACGGGTGATAAGATTTTCGAAGTCATAGAAAAACACTGCCGAAGCGGGGTTGATTTTATTACGGTTCACTGCGGAGTTACCAAAGAAGTTGTAAGATACCTGAAAGAGCAAACCCGTGTTACGGGGATTGTCAGCAGAGGCGGCGCAATGCTTGCAAGCTGGATAGAAGGGCACAACCTTGAAAACCCTCTTTACGCAAGGTATGACGAACTGCTTGATTTGGCAAAAACTTATGACGTTACACTCTCGCTCGGCGACGGGTTAAGACCCGGATGCGGAGCAGATGCCGGTGACAGAGCGCAGGTTGCTGAAACTATCGTTCTCGGGGAGCTTGTCAACCGCGCAAGAAAAGCCGGCGTGCAGAGCATGGTGGAAGGTCC
The DNA here is from genome assembly GCA_964511035.1 of uncultured Gammaproteobacteria bacterium. Taxonomy (GTDB): domain Bacteria; phylum Cyanobacteriota; class Vampirovibrionia; order Gastranaerophilales; family CAZEDP01; genus CAZEDP01. Next base: position 2,739 of record CAZEDP010000104.1, on the reverse strand, counting down.
GGGGCATGTCCCGCTGAATTTAATTCAGGGCATGATTGAAACCATTAAAAAACTGACACAAAACGCTCCTCTTTATGTTCTTGGACCCCTTGTAACAGATATTGCTCCCGGATATGATCATATAACATCCGCAATCGGCGGAACTTTTGCCGCGTTCTGCGGAGCGGACTTCCTCTGTTATGTCACACCCAGTGAACATTTGGGGCTTCCGGACATTGAACAGGTTCGGCAGGGAGTAATAACTTCCAAAATAGCCGCCCATGCCGCCGATGTTGCCAGAGGAAGGACTAAATCTATTCAACGAGACCTTGAAATGTCAAAGGCAAGAAAAGCCCTCGATTGGAGTCTGCAGGCTAAATACGCAATAGATAAGGAAGTTTTTGAAAAAATCGAAGACGGCTCGCCCTGCACAATGTGCGGCGAATACTGCAGTATGAAGCTCACTAAGCAGTGCGGTTTGGGATAATTTAAAAACAATACAAATCAGGTCTTGTAAATTAGCTTTGGTGTTTGTATAATTTTATAACTATCGAATGCGGGAGTAATTCAGTGGTAGAATGCCTCCTTGCCAAGGAGGATGTCGCGAGTTCGAGCCTCGTCTCCCGCTTTTTTGATTCGGATTTTACGGTATAAATGTGTATAGTTAGCGTAATTGCATTGCTTCAATCGCATTATGTCATTAATGCGAAGACGGTTTTAGCAATTTCTTACAAATATAAAGTCTTATTCGCCGAGATAATTCTTAAGGCTCTTAATACCCCTGTTGTTCCTGCAAAGTTTCTTCAGCTTGCTGATTGCCCTGTTTTCAATCTGGCGGATTCTCTCTCTTGAAACGCCGTATCTTGAACCTATTTCTTCAAGAGTTTTTTTGTTGCCGTCGTCATCAAGCCCGAAGCGCATAATCAGAACGTCTCTTTCTTTTTTGCTGAGCTGGTTGAGGATGCGTCTTATTTCGTTGAAGAGGTTTTCCTGAATAACTTTTTTATCAGGGGATATTGTCGAGTTGTCTATGAGAAAATCCCCTATTCTGGTGGTATCTTCTTTTTTGTTTAAAGGAGTTTCAAGGCTGATAGTTGACTGAGCCGATTTTAAAATAGCTCTGAGCTTAGAAAGAGATATTTCGAGCCTTTTTGCAATTTCTTCTTTGGTGGGTTTTCTGTTCAGCTCGGTTGTCAAATCCCTTGTAGCTTTTTTTATTTTGCCTATGGTTTCAATCATATGGACAGGCAGTCTGATTGTTCGGGATTTATCGGCAATGCCTCTTGTAATTGCCTGCTGTATCCACCATGTTGCATAGGTGCTGAATTTATAGCCCTTTTCGTAGTCAAATTTTTCTGCCGCGCGCATTAGCCCCATATTGCCTTCCTGAATCAAATCAAGGAAAGACAAGCCCCTGCCGATATATTTTTTTGCAATGCTGACAACGAGGCGAAGATTGGCGTTTACGAGCTTTTCTTTGGCGTTGATGTCATCGTAAAGCTTTATTGCTTTTGCGATTTCAAGTTCTTCATCTGAAGATAAAAGCGGAATTCTTCCTATTTGCTGAAGATATATTTTAACGGAATCATCAGCTATCTGAGCTTTTTTGTCAGAAACGGCATCCGTAACTTCAGCTTCCATGTCAAAAGTCTCAATATCAAAATCGTCTGACTCGGGAGCTACTTCGAATAAGTCAAAATTTACTTCATCCGCTTCAATTTCGTCTTCGGTTGAAAACGCCTTTTCTTCTACATCTTCAGGTTTTTTGCTCACTTCTGCACCACTTTCCTTTAGTATATTCTATTATAAATTTTTATAAAGATATACAATTTTTCGGATGAATTTTAATTAATAGTTCATAAGAAGACTTACGAGTTTTACCTGATTATTAATATCGAATTTTTGGAAATTGTTGTACACAGATGTCCTCTTCATGAAGAAAACCGGTTCAATAAATGAAATTAATTTTGCTGTTTCTTCTAAATTATTGTAATTATCGAGCTTTTCGGAATTTAAAATCAGAGATAACCTGACAATCAAATAGTTTGCAGCGATTATTGCTATATCATTGACGCAGTTTGACCAATTTGCAACCGGGAAAAAATATTCGCTCAGTTTTGCTTTTATGAAAGTTTTCAATATCTTATCAAGCGCTGTGCAGGCAATCAGAGAGTTCCATTTTTCTTTGAGTTCGTAAGACCCGTTATGTTCAAAGAATGAAAATATCAGATTGAGCTGATTTGAAAAATTTTCCGATCTGTCATTTTTTGTGACAGAGAGCAGAATATGCAAAAGTTTGTCAAAAGTTTCGGGGAACTGGTTATTGTTTTGCCTGTAAAGGTTGGCAATAAACTCCTTATTTACAATATTTAAGTGTTTTTTGAGCATGTATGTCCGGTCGGAAGTTTTAATTTCTTCCAGCATATTTGCAATGAGAACGAGCCTGATCATAATTTCTTCGGAATTGTAGTTATCATCGTCAATACTGCTGATGAGGCTGTTATACATATCAATTACCTTACCGGTATCGCTGATCGCAAATTTTTCGGGCGGAATTTCTTCAACGGAACAATAAGGTATTCTTTCCACTTCCGTTTCAACCCAACTGAAGGGATTTTCGCCGCAGAGGATGAGCTTTAGCAGGTAGTCGCAAAGAAGTTTTGAGGTCATAAAGTAATTATCACCCAGTTTATAATAAGCTCTGGGATAGCCGTAGCAAACTTCCGGCAGATAATTCGGACCGTAGTTTGCGTGGATTTT